>NZ_JAFMPL010000110.1:0-27564 GCF_019038455.1 Nocardia noduli | reverse complement strand
GAGGTCGAGGGTGAGGTGCTCGGGATCGTCGGCCAGCGCCGACCACTGCACCCGAACGACGCGCTCACGGTTTCCAGTGTCGTCGGCGTCGAGGTCGTCGATGACGTGGCGGCGGACACCGAGGTGTTCCGCGCCAGTCGAATCCGGCCAGCACGGGAAAGTCGCGATGGTCGGCGTGCAGTGGGGTGTGGCGGGAGGGTTCGTCTCGGGTGAGGTGGTGTTCGAGTAGCACGGGTGCGCCGCCGTGTGGGAGGTGGATCAGGAGCGCGGTCCAGCGGCGCATCACCCGCACGGGGCAGGAGTGTTCGTCGCCGGTGGCTGTGAGGGTGAGCAGCGGTTGGGCACCGATCGTGACCGCGTCGTCGCCGAGGTGCAGGTCGCGTTGGCGGAGCTCGGCGAGGGTGGTGAACGGGAGTCCGGCGGCCGCGAGGGTGAGCAGTGCGGCGTCGCGGCGCCCGAACAGTCCCTGGGGCCAGCCGCGGGTGGGCAAGCCGGGCAGGATGTCGTGCACGCGGCGGGTGACCTCGGTACTACGTGGTCCGCGGCCGGGGTTGAGCAGTTGCCGGATCGGTTCGGCGTCGCCGGGTTCGGGGAGTTCGGCCAGGCGGTGGACGGCGTTGATCGCGGCGACGCGGGCGCGTTGGCTGCCGAGCGCCGCGCCGTGCTGTTCGCCGAGGTAGGCGCAGACGGTGTCGGCGGCCGCGGGCAGGGCGCGGTGGTCGGTGACCTCGCACCAGATCTCGAATTCGGTCCACTGGCGGCGGTATTCGGCCGACAGTGTGGACACCTCGGGTGGGGGCGGCATTCAGAGTCCGAGGTGGCGGGTGGCGTTGGCGGTGTCGATGGGGGCGCGGTCGTATTTGCGGACGGTGTCGACCTGTCGGTGCCGGGTCATGTTCATCACCTCGCGGTAGGTGGCGCCGTTGTCCAGGGCCTGGGTGGTGGCGCCGGCGCGGGCGGAATGCCCGCGGAACTTCGCGGCCTGTTCGGGCGGGTATCCGGCCTGTCGTGCGCGGGTGTGGATCATCTGCCCGAGCGCTTGCCCGGTCATCGGCGTCGTGGCGGCGGGTAGCCCGGCTCTGCCGAGGGCCCGGAAGACCGCGACGGTGGTGGCCGGGAATCGTGGCAGGGCCCGGTCACATCGGTGGTGGTCGGCGAGCGGGCCGGGGTCGGCGCGGAGTCGTTGCTGGACGGCGATCTTCCCGGCGCGTGGCCCGCCGCGGGCGTGGGCGGTGTCGTAGTCGGCGAGCAGGGTCAGCCACCGCATGAGCACGCACCACGGGCACAGCATCGGCAGTGTCCCGCGGGTGAGGATGAAGTGGTCGATGCCTTCGGCGTTGGTTTTGGTGCCGTGGAGTTCGACGTCGATGTAGTCACCGGCGGTGCCGGTGTCGATGTGCAGGTCGCGGACCTGGATGCCGAGGGCTTCGCCGCGGCGGGTGGATCCGGCGAACATCACCACCAGCAGGGCGATGTCGCGGGCAGCGGCCATCTGCTCGCGCCAGGTGTGGGCGTCGGCGGCGATCGCGGTCACGATCCGGGTGAGGTCGGCGGTCATCAACGGCGCGGCCCGGTCGAGGGGTTCGCGGGCCTTGCGACGTTCGCGGCGAATCCCGCGCAGGGTTTCGCGGACGGCGGGGTCGGCGGCGGGATCTGTGTAGCCGTGCTCGGCGTGGACCGCGCCGATCGCCGCGCACCAGGTGGTGATGGTGCTCGCCTTCACCGCGTACCCGCCCTCGGCGTCGCGGCGTCGCGCCTGCCACCCGGCGAAGCGGGTGACGGTGTCGGGCGAGGCCGGGAGCGGGTCGCGGCCGCGGTCGGTGCACCAGGTGTCGAACTGACGCCAGCCGGTCGCGTAGGTGAGGCGGGTGTTCTCGGCGACCGCGGCACGACGGAACGCCGCGACCGCCGCTGCGTCGGCATCGGCGTCCGGGTCGGCGAGCGCGGGGACATCGGGCACGATCCGCAGGCTCGGCGCCGCACCGGTTCGCCGCGCCCGGGCCGGGCCGTCGGGCAGGGGCGCGGCGGGATCGGTCACCGCGGCGGCGGGATCCGGAGAGCGGCGGCGGCTCACCGCTCGCACCTGCCGCTGTTGCGCGGATGGCTCTCGGGATGGGCGCGCGGGCGGGACCCACGCATCCCCACCGTGCCGGATCGTTGGTGGGCGGCGGTCACTGGGTCAGCTCCCGACGGTGATCGTGGCAGGTCCGGACCCAGTCGTCGACGGCGGCCATGTCGGCGGCGGTGAGTCCGTGGTGGGGGTCGATGTCGCAGACCAGGGTCGGCAGCCCGGTCTCGTCTCGGCGGTCTTCGGCCCAGCCGAACTCCTTGCCGCCGAAGCAGTCGTCGAGCCAGGCCAGCGGCCGTCCCTGCGAACAGGCGACGACCGGATCCCACTTCGGGGACCGGCCGAACCGGGGCGCGGTGTCGGCGCCGACCTCGAGGACCCGGAAACCGGTGCGGATCCCCAGCCGGGGCGCGAACCAGGTGTTGGCCAGCTCACCCCACGAGGTAGCCCATACGATCTCGACCCCGGCCGCGGTGAGCGTGTCGAGCCAGGCGCCGTGGGCGGGATCGAGCCACACCGCCCCCGCCGCCGCGCGGCCGTCGGGCCCGATGCCCTCGAAACGGTGCTCCACGACCCCGGGCCGTGGCCCGGGCAACGAGAGCACCCCGTCGACATCGAGCGCCAGCACCGGGCGAACGACCGGATCATCGTGCTCCCGACTGCGCGCGTCGACCTCGTCGCGCGACGCGTGGTCCTGGACCATCGTGGCCACCTCTCCTTGAATCCGGCGGGTCCCGTCCCGGTTTCGCGTGTGATCAGCCGCGCACCCCCGGATCCGCGACAGTGTGCCCGAATCCTAGCAAGAAAATAGCGGCTTCACCTCGTAAGATATCTGACTTACTTTCAGTAATTGCTCTTATGGAAAGTAATCACAAGAAACCATACTGCGCCTATGACCTGCACCGATGAAACACCCCACCGCCCACATTCCCGGAAAGCCCTGCCCGATCGGGCGAGTCGCAGGTCAGCGGCGGAAATCCACGCCCACTACACACTGCGCCACCATCATATCCCCAGGTCGAGATTCTCGTCGAAGGAACGCACACGCGGGCCCCTACTCGCAGGCGATGGAGTTCCTCGTCCTTGCCGCTCCGCCGGTACCGAACATTGTCCGCGAACGCAGCCCAGAACACAGTGCCGCGTCGCGGACAGGCTGGCCACCCGGATACCCGGCTTTCGTGTCGTCTCTCACCACTGCATGTCAGCGCCGTTTCACGGTCGCGCGCCGGAGGTGTTGTCGACAGGTCGGCCGACGACCACGACGTCGTGGATGACTCCTTCCAAGTCGGCCACACCCGGCAGTCGGCCCCATTCCTGGAAGCCGTGCGAGTGAAACATTCTGATGCTGGGTTGGTTGCGGGCGAAGATGGTGGTGGCCAGGGTGCGGGCGCCCAGTTGCGGGGCATGAGTGATCGCTTCGCGGAGCAGGTAGCTGCCTTGTCCTCGGCCTTGGTGGTCGGGGTGCAGGTATATCGCGAGGTCCAGGGTGGCGTCGTAGCCGCGGCGGCCGTTGAGGAAGGGTTCGAACGACAGGTAGCCGGTGACCGTGCGTGGGCTGTCGAGTGGATGGCCGACCCAGATGGGGTGGCGGGAAGGGTGGGAGGTGTCGAACCATTCCTGCCTCGCGGCGACGCTGACCGGGTCCAGATCGCAACTGCTGGTCCGGGCCAGGACAGCGTCGTTGTAGATCGCGACGATCGCGGGCAGGTCTCGCGCCTCGGCGAGCCGGTGACGGTAGATCATGGACTACTCCAGGGAGATGGCGGCTTTCGCGCAGAACAGCGTCGTCGGCAGGCGGTCAGGGCAGCACTACTACCAGGACGTATCGGACCGCTTGGGCGTTCGCGGCGCGGAAGCGGGATGAGGTGTGTAGCCGGAAGCGCAGACAGTCGCCGGTGCGCAGATAATGCTCGGTCGCATCGAGGGTGACCTCCAACGCTCCTTCCAACACCCAGACGTGGTGCTCGAGCCCGGGCACGGGTGATCCGGCATAGGAGATGTCGGCATCGGCGTGCAGGTGACATTCGATGAGTTCGCCCCGCAGACCGGGGTGCGGCGCAGACACCGACCGCCGGGTGAAGCCCGACGCCTCGTCGCGCCATATCAGCTGTCTCTCAGCGGGTATCAGTTGTGGCGGCTCCTGTTCGACCTCGGCCAGCAGTTGCGACATCGTCGTCTCATAGGCGAGACACAGTCGGCTCAACCACGCTGTGCTCGCACTGATCTCGGCCCGCTCCAATCGCGACAAGGTCGACCGACTGATCCCGGTGCGGGCCGCCAGTATCTCCAGCGACCACCCCCGCTCGGCCCGCAGTCCGGCCAGCCGCGCCGCGAGTCGGACTTCGATCTGCTCGACACCCGCCTCCGACGAACCCGCACCATGTCTCACATTGGAGAATCTATCCCAGAACAGAGATCATCGCAGCTCGTCACCGCTTCCAGCTGTGCCTATTCATCACATCTGTCACCAGTGAGGCGCTACGGCCTGGTAGGTGTCAGCGTGCTGTTCAGGGTGTTTGTCCCTGTTCTTTCATCTTTGTTGTCACCGACATGCCGTCCCTGGAGTTTCTTCGAAGGGGGCGTCGGGCTTCCTGTTGTTTCGCCGCAGCGTCGTGGGGCTGAGCGCACGCTCCGACCCTCGAACCGAGTTGGTTCGAGGGTCGGAGCGTGGCTTGGGCGGCCCCGCAGTACCGCTATGCGGCGCGGGAACCACCGTTCGTCGGATCGGTCCACTTCATGTCGACGAACTGTTTGAACATCATCAGGAGATCCTGGTTGTTCTCGTGGGCACGATGGGTGGTCGCGCGGTTGGTTCGACGCCCCCGGCCGATTCCCGGCTCCTTCATGAGCCGGTCTTTCGGTGTCTTGAGCACCTTGCCGTCGGGTGAGATGTGGGACCGCTCCATCTGGATGTAGTCCAACACCGACGTCTCGTAATAGCGGGTCGCCGACATCAGCAGATTCGGACGCACCCACCCTGTCGGCACCAACAGCAGAGGCTTCACCCCGGCGATCGGCAGCCGGAAAGGCTTGACCGCCCAATCGCGCGTAGTCACATCCCATGCCTGGCACGGCACCATCTCGGTGTGATGGCCGAGCGTCGAGAACTGCGGGTAGCAGTCCAGCATGTGATTGGTGAAGTTCGCCAACGCTTCGAACACAACGCGGATCCAGGAATTCGCCACAGTCGCAGTCTCCAGGAGTTGCCGACAGCCTCCCGTACCACATAGCGCGGCACTGTGCGCGGAGTCAGTATGCGATCAGTCGACCGCTGATTCGGGGGCTACCGGTGTTCGGCGAATCGGTATAGCACCCGCTGGTGGCGGTAGCGCCGGGCCAGGATCGAAGCGGCGGGCTCCTGCCACAGCCGAATTCAGTTGAGCCGTCAAGACTCGGAACCCGCGCAATCGGGCTGCGATTGGCTATGTGCAGACGTCTGACGCCTCGACGCGCGCACGTGATCGCAACTGACCCCTGTACTCGGTCCAGAACCGTCGAACCCGTACTGGCTTCTCGAAAGGTGAACCGCGAGCCGTCGGGCAGACTGGAAATTGTCCAGAGCTGTCGAAAGGTATGCGGGATGCACTTGTTCGAGCGGATCAATCAGCGAGACATCACCGTGGCGTCCACGGTGGCGAACGAGACACCTTTGACGTTCAGAGATTTCCGCCGGGCTGCTCGTGACAGTGTCCGGGTGGTCGCCGATGACTGTGCGGAATGGATGGCGGCGGGTGATCAACAGCGGTGGGGGTCCGCCAAGGAACACAATCCGATGGATCTGATGGGCCCGCTGCGGCTCCCTTTCGACTCGATGTGGATCGAGTGGTCGTTCCCGAGTTGGTCACAGACCGACGGAACACGGTTCGCCGCATGGGTCACCGCTGATGACCCCGACGCCGATACCCCCGACGGCTGCGCCCAGGTACTTACCTTCGTGGTGTTGTGCGCCCGCGGCAAAGACGCCCTCTACACACCCGTGTGGACGTATCTGTTCGTCGACGAGCAGGGCACGATGCTCGGCCTCGCCAACAACGTCGACCCCGCCAGTGACTCCGCGACCCGCGCGCGGTCATGGACACTCGTGCCCAGCGCAGCCATCGGATTCATGAATTGCCGCAACATCGAAGTCAACGAACACCTACCCGCCGAGCGTCGGCGCAGACCCAAGCGAGGTGGCCCGAAGATACCCGATCTGCTTTCTCATCATGTCATCAGCCTTCCCCGCAGCAGTCGTCCCCGAAATCTGAACGAGGCGCGCGAAGCTGCCGGAGACGCGATCCCACTACATCTGGTCCGTGGCCACTTCAAGACCTACACAGCCGAAGCACCGCTGCTCGGCAGACACGTCGGAACATACTGGTGGCATCCAACGGTGCGTGGCCTGCAGGAAAACGGCCGAGTAGCGGCTACCTACCGGGTCAGCCCACCGCAGGACCATCACTGACGAATCACCACCATGACCCGATGGCGTCCCGGACCTCATCCACGGTGACCTTCTGGGCGTAGATCGTCACATGGACGCTCCGGGGAGCGGGGATCGCGCACGTATCGGAGGTGACCAACATCCCGTGAGAGAACGAGGGATCGCATGGTGCGACAGGTAGAACAGTCCCGGGACATCCGAGCAGACGAGGATCTACTCGATCAGCCGTGCACAGCGCGCGCCGCTGACGGTGGCCAGGCGGTCGACGGACTACAGCGATGAGCGCAGTTGAGGGCGACGACGATGTGCGGTCCGAGGCGGATGTCGCTGAGGCCGACCGGATCATCGATTCTCTCACTGTCCAGCGCCGTCGACCGACTCCGTGGTGCTGGTATACGGCCAAGCCGGAAGTGTCACTGGCGCGCTGGGTCCGGGAACGTCGTGGGCCCCTGGACTCGTTCGCCGATGGCGCGCAGGCAGCGGTTGACTGGGCGGCGCAACTGCCCGACGATCCACCTGGCGAGCCGGTTGCGATCTGTACCGACCGGTGGCTGAGCTCGCTGCCGCCCTACACCGCTGATGCGACTGTGCCGTATGCGGTGTTGCGCGATGGCGAGCGTCGTCTGGTGCACGTCAACGTCGCAGCGGGAGTGTGGATCTATGTCGTCGAGCCGGGACATCTGATCGATCCGGCCTTCCTGTGGGGTGCATACCTGGGTGGCTGGACGTTACGGCGGCTCGCGTAGCACGGGCGGCAACGGCCGCAGGCGAGGCCGAATCTGGACGGGAGTTCGTGATGAGTCGCAACCGCTCGATCATCCGTGCAGCAGCGGGTCGTCCGGGTCGATCCGTCGATAGCCGGTACGCACGCCATGCCAGGTCAACAGCAGCTGCATCTCCCGCTGGACGGCCCAGACCTGCGGATCGTCAGGGTCCAGACCGGCATCGAGCAGCGCTTGGCGGTCTACCGAATCATTGATCTGCACCCCAGTGATTCGTCATGGTCTCGCCCTGGGCGCTGTCCGACCGCGCCACAGCCTAGATGCGGCACAGATCGATCCACGAGCGAAGTTCACCCCGGCACCGCACATCTCGTGCCACTGACCGCGCAGCCGAGAAGTTCTCGCGTCGACCTGGGAGCCGGTGATCCATCCGGAGGCGGTGCGGCGTCGAATGCACTACAGGCACACCGGGTTCCGCATTGCTGCCGCAGCGGGACGCAGTGAGCCTGATCCAGAGGTGAAGTCGGGGGCCGTCGAGACACCGGTTGGGAAGCTTATGCCTCGACGGTCCCCACCTCGACGGGGAAACAGAATGGGGAACTCGATGAGCGTCAACCGATCCGTCGGCGCCGGTCCACTGAGTGGACCTGAGCATCGGCAGGCTCCACGTCCACCTAGCATCTGGGGAGGCCGTCGCGCGGCCCGTTAGCCTGAAATCGCGTTGAGGGAGAGGGGCGGGAATGGACGGCTTCGAGCGTGGCGTGGTCAGACGAATCTCAATCGAGATCGAATTCCCCGACGGCAGTATCGGAACAACCGAGATCTCTGATCCCGGACAGCTATCGGCGATCGTGTTCGACGAGTCAGCGGTGCTCGCAACCGACCTATGTGCCTTCAACGTGTCCGAGTCGGACTGGCGAGCAAATCCCGCCATGATGGTCCACACCGAATCCGGTGCCGCCGGGATCCCGCTCGGCGCACACAACGACCGCCAAAGCTGATCGCGAAGGTGCGCGCTGACCGACCGGATGTCCCGGCTCACACACTGGGCGGCAGCAGCGGCAACGAGAACTGAGACTTCTTGGGCACGGTGCCCCCGCCCGTGGCGCCACGCCCAGGCGGGGGACCTTTCTCGTGCTGGTCGCTCTCACGCAGCAGAGGCAACCGGCGTTCACGCTATCGCGAACGGCGCCGGAGCCGGGTGAATGCCGATCACGCGGCGTGTACCAGCGCCGAATCCGGTGAGGTTCAGTCTTCTCGACACAGGTCGGTGCGGTGGGACAGCCATTGGGTGAACGAGGACGACCACGCCTGTTCCTCCGGCTCGTCGAACAGTGCCGGTGCACGTCGAGAACGGGACAGTCGTTGCCGGAGTCGAGCCGTGGTAGCGACGGGACGTGCCTGTTGGGCCAATAGCCGTGTGTTCCAGTCTATGTAGGCCGCCACTGTCATGCCCGCGCCGTCGGCGGCTTCTTCCAACAGTCGCCACTCCTGTTCATCTATCGTCACAGTGACGGTGACGTCCCTGGTCGCTATACCCACACTAGCCATGCATCACCACCGGTATTTCGCGATGCACGCCAGCAATCCAGGTGGCGACGTCGAACAAGGTCAACAGGTCCGCAGCAGCAGGACGGTGCTCGCGTGTTCTCTGATCGCGCAGGTCGGCCCGATTCCTTCGGCGACCAACCGTGGCGGCAATGAATGATTCCGCGAGGCGGAAACGTCCCAGGTAGTGACCGTCTCGCTCTCCGCCAACCTCGGAACCGTCGCCGAGATTCTGGCACTGCCGCCATGCCGCCCGGCGAGGAAGCAGCTCGGTGTACGACGGGAATGCGGTGCGGCCGTCGATCGGCCGACCAATCGGGATGGCATGCGGCACTTCTCGTCAGGCATGTGGCGTGATTATGCTCTGAGTGGGGATATGTCGTCGGCGGGCTTCGTCGACTGCGATGGGGAGGGAATCACGCGATGGCTGATGTGTTGTCGTGCCCGGCGTGGTGTATCGAGCATTGGGCGTTGGATCCGACCGAGCCTGACAACGGCGTGCACTACGGTCCACGAATGTCGGTGACCGTCGCCGGATCAGCGGGAACCGAGACCAGCGACCAAGTCGTCACGCAGGTCATCGCCTTCGACGTCGCCGGGCACCGCGACACCACAATCCACCTGGATAAGCCGAGCCGCGGCAGAGTCCAGTTGAACAGCTGGCAGGCGCGCGCCACCGCAGTAACCCTCCTGTACGCCACCGACCTGCATGACGCCAGGTTCCTCGCCGGGAGCAGCTGCCCGACATGGTGCGTCGACGACCATGACCACACCCCACCGGATGCCGCAATCCGTCATGCCAGCCTGCCCCAGGTCGTCTACGCCGACGGCCCCGTTCCGCCGGATTCCGCGGTTTCGATACAAGTCCTGGCGCTCGACATCGCCGACACGCGGCGGGTATTTCTGGATCTGGCATTGCCGGGATCGCATACACCGCTCACTGTCGCCGAGGCATGCAAGGTTGCCAGCTGCCTCCTCGACGCGGCCGACATATACGACACCACCCGCTGACCACGGGCCACTCACACCCCCACCCATCGCTGGGCCACCAGGTCGCAGCGGGGTCCGTTTGGCTACTCGGGCTGATTTCCATACGGGCCGTAGGCAGGTCAAAGACCAGTTAGCGCGTGCGTGGGGCGCTCTGTAGAATCATGACCGGCGAGTCGACGCCAGTCCGAGCTGATCACGATGCCCGCATCATCGTCAGCGCCGAGGACAAAGGTTCAGCTCTGATTCAGAGCGGAAGAATCCGACCCCCAACGACTGCTGACCTTCAGCGCGTGGTGGATGCGGGACACACAGCGCAGGTAAGGATCAGTGCGTCATGACTCGCAATCAGCGCCACCGCCGCAAGAATCGCCGTCGCGCCGCAGATGCTGGTGGATACGTCGAAGCCCGCGATCTCCGCATCGCCGAAAAGTCACGACGACAATCCTCGCCTACTTCTTCGCAGCGTCCCGCTGGGCCTGGTCGCGGGATCTGTGTGGCCGCGATCAGTCACCATGGAGGGACCGGGCGAAGCACGACGGTTCGCCATATCGGCGCGGCACTGGCCGCCGAGGGGCTGCGAGTTCTGCTGCTCGACATGGACGAACAGTCCAATCTCGGCTGGTTGTGCGGTGCGGCCCTACCCGTGCGCGAGAGCGCCGATCGCGGTGCCGACGACGTTCTGGACAACGACACTGTGATGGTCCATCGCTTCGACAGGGCAGGGACACTATCGGTCCTCGCCGGTGCCGGTCGGCCCGGTTCAAGCCTGAACGTCGAATGGGCACGCGCACTTCTGGAATCGGCCCGCGAGCGCTTCGACGTCGTTGTTGTCGACACCGCTCCCCTGGCCGGCGGCCTCATCGTCGATCTCGTCGACGCCGTATTCGGCTGTGCCGCCTTCGATCCCGCGCTGGTCGTCGACCACATCGACGCTACCTACTCCGAGCCCTACCGCACCTACCGGCAGTCGCTGGAGAAACGGGGAGAGCTCCTTGAGTGGCTCGATCAAGGATTCGACAGGTGGGAACAGGATCGGAACTCCTCGGATCCATACGATGAGGCTGCTGCCGCAGCCCTGGTGGTGACGGAGGTGGCAGCCAGCGGCCGGCGAAGGTTCGGTACCGACTGGGATCCCGGTTCGCGTCGCTGGCTCGACACCTTCGGCGACGTCGAGCCGGAGATGGTCGCAGTCCTCGATCATCGTGACCCGAACATCGACCTCCTCGAAGCATTCGACGAAGCCGCCTTCGGTGACCTCGCCAACGGCCGACAGTCAGCGGCCGATGATGTCGTGCGCCACATCTCGTGGCTTCCGACAAATGCGATCCTGACCAACATCGACAAGCAATACAGCGCCGCCGAATTCACCGGCGGCGCTACATCACTCCACCACGTGGGCCTGGTCCCGACGCGGGTCGACGACGAACTGGTCCCAGGCATCGAGACCGTACTGGCCGACATAGCCGTCCAGAACACGGAGCTGCTGCCTCCGATGCGTGACCTCGGCGCTCTCGCTGACCCACGTACCTGGCGACGGTGGATCACGACGCACCCCGACGATCATCAGTGGACAGCCGACCGCGCGCTGGCATCGGCGCTCTGGCATCGGATCGACCGGCTTCGCCGCAGGGCGTAGGTCCGCGCTACCGACATCTGTGCACCCGCCCGCACTGCAAGAACCCGCGTCGATGACGGGCCTGCATGCCTTTACGGCCTTGGCATGCCGACCCGCGAGGCTAGTACAGCGACGTGACCGAACAATGCGCCGAAACCCACGTGAGCAGTCCACGATTCGATCGCGGCCGAGATAGTTCAGGGTGGACGCCTGTCGGTGGCAGACGTGCTGGTGAATCCCCGTGCGCAGGAGGGGACTCACCGCGGGGTCAATCCCGCGCGACGGTATCGGTCGCCGGGTCGGGGGTGTCGAGGATCTCGATGATCTCGACGTCGTCGGCGGCGACACAGAACACGTCCTCCAGGTCCGCGGAGAGGTCCAGCGCGGTGGCCGGGTCGATGTCGAACCAGGCTTCCGCAGGTTTCGGCCAGCCGGGCAGCCCGTATTGGATCAGCACGAGTTCCTGACCCGGCGCCACGGTGGTATTTCGGTGGCGGGCTGATCGCAGCATCCGGACCCGCGCCCGGATCCACCAGGCACTGGTCGAGGTCTGCTCCGCATCGCTCGGATCGTCGGAGACAGGCGCGGGGGCCCTCGTCTGGCGCTGGTATTCGTCGAGCAGCAGGCGGGCGGCGGTGTAAGACTGCTCGTCGGTCACGCCTGGCGGGTTGGTTGCGGCGGCCGCGGTGCGTACCGCGAGGCGGGCCAGGTGCGCGGGCAGGGTCGCCTCGGTCAACGCCACGATTGCGGTGCGGCGCAACCGGGTGATCCGTGCGGGATCGGCAAGGCTCGCAAAGGTTTCCCGCCACACGGTCAGTGCGCGCGACACGATGGCGGGCAGTTTCAGGTCCGGCCCGCCTTGGCCCTCGGGGACAGGGATGGTCCGCACGGTAGCGATGTCCCTGACCGGTTTGTCCTCGACGATGAGGGTCGGATCCGAGTCGGTCGCGGCGGCACTCAGCAGTGGTGCGAGTTCGTCGGTCGTGAGCGCGCGCAGCCGGGCGCGGCCGGGCGCGGCGGCGAGCGCGGTGATGAGATCGGGTACCGGGTGCTCGATCCGATCCCGATAGTCGATCCACATCGCTGCGGAATCGACCGCGGCCAGGATCTCGCGGTAGACCTCGCGGCGGGCGTCGAGGTCGGCGAGACTGTCGCGTTCGTCATCGAGAGCGGCATCGAGACGGCGAAACGCGCGGTCGCGCAGGACGACCGCCCAAGCGACTTGTTTGTCGCTGCCGGTCAGCTGCGGCAGGTCCAGAACGAGGGCGCTTTCGGCAGCCGTCGCGTGTTCGGCGGCCCGGCGGCAGTCCGGGCACGGTTGGTCGCCGAGGCGTGCGGCTTTGGCTTCGCGTTCGCCATGGACGTTGGTCCCGTAGATCTGGATACGGGCGGTGTGCCCGCAAAGGTGGTTTACGACGTAGTACGCCACGATCGAACTCCTCGGTCAGCACAGGGTCTTGTGCAGGAAGACGGGTTGCGACGCCGTTCCGGCATGCGAAAGCAACGCCGGAACGGCGTTGTGGGTGCTGAGACCGTTGAGATTCTCAGACCGATCGCGTCGGTCTGCTGTGGCGACCGAGAGCGGGTCATCGAGTAGCCTGGGATCACTATACGGGGGTGTGCTCGCACCGAACATCGTCGGCGCGAGCCGCGCTATTTTCCGAGCCGAGCGCGGGAGTCACTCGTCAATCGGCTTCCCGTCCTTTTCAATACACAAGTGCGTTTCCGGACATATGTGCGGAAACGTGGTGGTGCGCTATGGCAAGTGCTGCCAGGGGATTCAGGCTGATAGTGCTGGCGGAATGTCGATGCGCTTCGGGTGGCGGGCGAGGAATTCCGACCAGCGGGACGTGCGGATGATGCGGGTCGGTACGACCAAGGGCTCGCCGTCGAACCCGACGTCGATGATGTCACCGTCGAACTCGACAACGGTTCCGACGTCGTCGACCATGTGCCCGACGCGCTCGCTGATGTAGGTGATCAGCTGGGCCGGTGTCGGCCAACACGAATATCCTCGGGCGCAGTCCTGCCATCCCGTAGTGCCGCACAACGGGCAGGTTGCGATCACGCCGCCGTCCTCACAGCGCGCGCACTCGGTGCGGTCGAGATCCCAATCGTGTTCATCGGCCTGGCAGTCCGGGCACGGCTCGTAGTCGAAATCGCCGTCGCAAGGGCAGCGGGTTCGTGTGCCGTCGGTGGACCGCTCGCTGCCCCACAGCGCCGACCATGCGTTCTCCGCAGTCATGGGAGGGCAGTCGCTCCAGTGCAGTCGCCAGAAGCTCACGGAATCGCCTGCCCCACTTCCAGCCCCACGCTCGACAGTGCGCGCACCGTCGGCCAGTCCATCACGGCGGGGTCATCGACCTGACGGTGTAGTTGCTCGGTGATCCGCCGGAGCACCGTGCGCTGCCCTCCGAACAGAACCTCGTTGATCACCGTCTGCGGACCCAGCAGATCGGTGAGCTGTTGGCGGCGTTCGGGAGTCAGCCCATGCCACCAGCGCGCGAGGGATTCGTCGAGCTGGTGCACGACCAACGCCTGATCACGGTTGGAGTTCGACCACACCATCACCTCCAGCTGGCTCGACGGCGCCCGTGAGGTCGCGAGAAGTTCGGCGACAGCGTGGTCCTGCCAGTGCACGGGTGCTTCGGTCTCCCGCGCGGTCGCGGCCGCGCGGGTCCGGAGTGCTTGTCGCCGGACCGTTGCGGCCAACCACTCGTCGTCCCAGGAATGCAGGGTCACCGCTCGTCCGCGTGCCAGGAGGCTGCCGTAGGGGGCTGCGTGTAGACAGACCAGACAGGCCCTGCACAGCGGCGTGCCCTGATGGCCGGGTCCAGTGTGGTTGCGGTGCTCGATCGAAGCTCCCAGCGGGATATCGACCTTGCCGTACCAGCCACAGGCGGGGCGACCACACAACCAGCACGGCACACAAGGGTTGATCGGCTCCTGCGGATAGGCCCGCCAGCCAGTGATCCGTTCGGTGCGCTCGGCCACCGAACGCCGGGCCCGCTGGGAGTCGTTCATTGCACTGTTGGGCCACAGCATGTAGCTAGCCGCCAACCAGAACCCACCCCTGGCACGCGAATCAACTAAGCCCGCGGTGGAAACCAGGTCCGCGGTCATCGCCGCGACGGCGACGTCGATCTCCTCACCGGTGAGAGTTTCCGGAGTTCGCGAAGCGTCGTCGACCCCCGACACGATCAGCAGGGCAAACGCCCCGACCCGCTGTAGCGGGTGCGAGGTCAACACGATCGAAGAAGAATCTGTCATCGCCGAGGCTCCGAATCCATGTGCCGAAACGGCACCCGCAGGAAGCGGGTGGGATCCCTCGAAGGGGCGATGAAGACCCTGACTTTACATCACGTCGGCTCGGACTCGTAAACATGCATAAATGCTAATGTCAACATATAGAAATCCATTAGGGCGGCCGGGCCCCGCGTATGTCGCCCGGAGGATTCTCGTTTGGTTCCCCCAAGAAGGATGGAGGCCTGCTCGGTTTTTGTCACTGTGACGATTCGCGTCCTAACCGAGCCCCGTGTGGGAACTGCTTGAGCGGAGCGCCGGTCAGCCCCGAACCGTACATTCCCGCGCCACTGAAGCCCGCCAGCCGCGACGCAACCGAAGGGCTCCGACACAGGGAGATCGACCGCGACGTAACCCTGCGGTCATCGCGCGACGAGAGCCTGCCTACCTCAACCCAAGTCGGTGACATTCCCCAACTGCGTCGAACTCGCATCATTCGCGCCCACCGATACTTTCAACCCGCACTACCAACCCCAGCGCAGGAGCCGACTCGCCGCTTTGAGGCACACGCAATCGAGGCCCCGACGGGCCCCAGCGCCCGCCGCCAAACACCCGCGATCATTCAGTTTTGACATAACAACCCCTTGGCTAGCGGGTTTCAGACATTCGGCAAGTGAATTCTTTTGCAGCGCAACAATCTTCGTATTGCCACCTAAGCGCCAACCCGCCATGCGACCCACCTGTTTGCTCCCCGCCATATTAGATAGAAGAGTCACTGTGACGAAACGAGCAAATTAGAACACGTTCAGCATATTCTCACTGTTCAACACCGATGCATCTGCCGATGCGATAACCGATGCTGATACCAAGGCATGCATAGGAGAATGCAGGCGTGCCTACACCATCTGAGACTCAGATATCTCCGCGATTACACGGATACCGGCGAGTCGTAAACAGGTGTGTCGCAGATCTGTGGGTAATCTCTTGCAGAGCTTGCTCATCCGCGTCGAAGGAGATTCACAGATGCCATACAGCGACATGCTGTTGCAGACATGCGAGAAGTACCCACGGTACGTACCACCGGACAACTACCGTGCCACATGGATTGTGGGCGGCGGCAAGGGCGGCACCGTCAAGACCACAAGCGCAATACATCTGGCTACCGTGATCGCACGCAGCGGTAGCACATTGGTGATAGACGCGGATGCAGGATCGCAAAGCTCCGCCAAGTGGGCAGCGACGTACCAGCAGATCACCGGCAAGGAGCCGCCGTTCACCGTCGTCCAGCACACACTGGAGACGGGACTCGCGGCCACAGCCAGGAGGATTCGCAGGGAAGGCGGGTTCAAGCACCTGATTGTGGATCTGCCCGGCAACGCCGGTGCACAGTTCGGCCAGGCGTTGCGCATCGCGCCCGAAGACGCTGGGGGGCAGACCGAACTGATCCTCGCTATCACCCCGAGCAAGATCGAGGTAGTGACTATCAACGGCACGTTGGAGAAGGCTGGCGAAGTAGCAGAGGAGTTGGAGCGCGAGATCGGCGCTCAGATCATCTGGTGCCGCAATGACAGCCGCACAATCGAGTTGTCGGACGCTATCGAGGCTGCCGATGATGAGAGTCAGGGATGGCCGTACCTGCGAACGGTTGTGCCACAGCGTGTCCGGTACCGGAACTTCGGCGAAATCCCAGACCACACCGGCTCTTACGAAGGCGTCGTATCTGAGATTGTGGAAGGCAAAGCGGTAGTCCTCCAGCACAAGAAGAAGGAGATAGGCGCAGCATGACCGAGGCCACCGCCGAACCAGGCAACACGCGAAAGAAGACCCTGGGAGGAAAAGGCACCAAAGGGCGCCCTAGCATGACCGCCATCCTCGGCGCTTCACCAAGAACGCCTGCTGTCCATTCGGTACAAGGTTCCCTGCCGAACGAGGAGTCAGAAGAAGGCGGTTCCGCGCTGCCGACACCAGATCGGGCATCGTCCACAGCTGACGTTGTCAAGACTCCTGAAACATATCGGCCATCGATCTCAACACCAGCATCCAGTAGCGATCCTGAACAGGTTCGATTGGCAGAGCCCTCCTCCCGTGAAAGGCAGCCAGCTTCTCGCACGGCCGCGCCTCGGACATCGGGTGTCGGGTCGAGCAGCCCCGCGCCTCCTGTCCGCTCGGATCATGCGAGGACCGCGGCGACGCCGAATGCCGACCTCAGCGACAACGCCGTCGATGACGACGAATTTGATGACGACGAAACAGGCCATCGGGTATCGGCCTATCTAAGTAAGTCCGCTGTACGAAGCGCCCGTTCGTCAGGCATGGTCCGGGGCGCACTGGCGATCGCGGCACTCGACGCGTCGCTAGAAGCCGGTGTACTTGCTGATCTGGTGGAGGTCCGTGACAAAGGTGTCAAAACGGAAGGAAGTCGGTTCCCAGCGCGGCGGCAGTCGAGACGGCAGACCACACGGGCCCACGGGGCGAACACCCGAGTGTTGTGGCAGCCAGCATTCACCGAGACGGAGATCGTCGAGCTGGACAAGATTCTCGAAGAAGTGGGAGCCAAGACTCGATCGCAGCTGATCTCCGTAGCTGTGGAGTGGTTTCTCGGACCCAAGACATCGCCAACCGACAGTAGCGTCATCGACTTGGACACGAGCCGATAGCGATAGGCTCCCTGGCGTTCGAATTCATGTTCCGAACGCCGGGGGAGCCCCGACCGATCGAAACTATAGGTACGCCTGCCACCGCTTGTCGGCGTCGCCGCGGCGTAGGGAGTCTAGGCGGCGTGAGTGTTCAGCAGCAATGGCCGGTCGGCGGGCGAGGTCCGGTATCACGCTGGTGATCAATACGAGTTCACGGATCCGCTGCAAAGTTGTCCATGCCGGGTCGGTGGTGAGGTCGTCTCCGTAGGCTGCGGTCAGTCGCATGAAATCACTGTGTGATCCGAAGCGGATTGCGTCGATGGCGCTGGTTGCCAGGTCCCAGGCTAGAGGTCCGACTCCTGCGCTGTCGAGATCGCAGAGCACCGGCCGACCGCTGCCGTCATGAAGCAGGTTGCCGGTGTGGGCGTCGCCGTGGATGATCCCGAATCGCTGTGGCGGCAATTGGTTGTAGAGATCCTCGACTTCACGCCACTGATTGTCGATCCATGCGAGATCCCCGGCAGAGAGGACTGGATCGGCGGCAGAGATGCGCCGGCGTGCTGCGGCGAACGGGTCCCATCGGGGCAGTCGAGGTTCCTCGGAGACTTCTAAGGCATGCAGCGAACGCAGCGGTGCAGCCAGATCGGCGATGTCCCAATGGCTTTCACTGCCTGGGAGCCAGCGCCAGATGGTGGCCACGGTTTCACCGACTACGAGTGGCTGCTCGATTTCTGGGTGTAGTCGTGGAACGGGGGCGTCGCGGTCTGCGAGCCAGTGCGCGAGGTAAGCGACGCGGGGGGCGCGGGTACGTCCGATCTCGCCGACACCTATTCGCACGACCAGCGGAGCCGCCAGGCGCCACACGACGTTGTTGGTGTACTTGATCAGGGTCGCTCCCCGCTCGTCGAGATCTGCTGCGCGGCAGATCAGGGCGAGCGACGACCGTAGCTCCTCGCAGGCCGAGGGCGAGAGTTCTGTCATCGGGGGTCGACTCTAGGCGCTGACGAGTTGGTCGATGTCGGCGAGGAGGTCAGCAACTGTGCTGTCCGCGATGTGCGGGGTAGCGGCTGCTGTGATGTCCGCCAGCCGGTCGATGCCGCGTTGGGTCGCGATGTCGCCCAGCCCGGTGATGACGCGTTGTGTGTGCGGGATCGCCGACTCGACATCTCCGACGCGGAAACTGTTGGTGGCGGCAACGATGGAATCGAACAGCATGGATCGGACGGGCCTGCCTGGTCCCGATGCGGCTCGTGCGGTGGCGGTCAGCTCGACCGCCGCGGTGGCGCTCTTGTCCGCAATCTGCCGGTCGGTGACATTGGCCGCCAGCACGCCGTGCACCAACGCTCGGTGCCCGGCGTAGTCCCCAGGGGAGAAGAACACTTGCATCCATGGTCCAGCGGAATCTGTTGTGGTCAGTCCTATTTCGTGCTCGCAGCGAGCGAGGCTGTCCTGCGTCAGTCGGTGATTTCCCTGCTGGGCGTAGGCCCACGCCGCTGTGGCGTGCAGTTGCGCTGACGCGGCGGTGTCGGTGGCCTTCGTGGCGGCGATCTGGCCCAGTTGCACCATTTCCAGCGCGGCGTGGGGGTCGTGCTCGTGCAGTTCGACTCGTGCGAGGCCGAACAGTAGATCGGCGCTGATGCTGTGCGATTCGAGCGTGCCCGCTTCCAGTGCCCACCTCAGGCCTTGAGCCAGGTGCAGTCGCGCTCGCTGCTGTTGACCGGCGTCGTGGTGTGCCCAGGCAACGATGTTGGAGAGGTCAGCCAACGCGACGTAGAGATCGCGCAGGACGTTCTCGTCGCGGCATCGTGACAGCATTGCGGCCCCGCGGCTCAACACGCCCAGTGTCGGGTCTACTGCGTAGCCTCCGCCGAATCTGCTGTCGAGGTCGCGGATCCCGTCGGCTGTCCGGCGAAGCCGGGTCACGTCGCTGGCGCCGATCTGTTCCGGCAGGGGAGCGCTGCTGGTCGGTAGGGGCATCCTCCAGCGGGCCAGTTCGACGGCGGAGCCCACCATGGCCGCTGCCACAGCGGCCAGAAACTCTCTACGGTTCGCCCCTGGCGCGTCGGTGTCCATCTCGAGCGCAAGGCTCGGATTCGTGGATGTCGGGTCGTCCAGCAGAGCACGGAACCGTCGTCGAACTGTCTCGTCGGCACCATCCAGCATCGCCTGAAGCAGCCGAGTGCTAGCGGCATGTAACTTCCTGCTCTGGCCGTTTTCCCACAGGATCACCGTTCGGGCAGTCACTCCGACCTTGCTGGCGAATTCGGGCGGGCTGAGGATCGCGGCTTTTCTCAATGCGATGATCTCCGCCGGTGTCCACTGGCGGATCATCGGCTCACCCGCGCTCGGGTTCGGCCACTGCGACTGCTTTTATCCCAAATTGCAGCCAGATAACACTGGAATAGCACAGCCATCATTATGCAACCTTACGGATAGATCGCTGATCGAATCCGTTGTGCTGCCGCAAATCTCGTCCGCCCACACGTCGGAACCGGTGGCCTTCCCATCCATCCACGGGCAGGAGGTTGACATATGCCGATTCAGACATCACCGGGCGGTGCCCATCGAACGGACCAGACCCAGAACGCTGGAACCAGCACCTGCGATTCCGGTCGACGCGGTTCCTGGCGGTCGGTGTGACCACCGTAGACCAGTGCCTGGCCAGCGCGCACGCGGCGTTGGACGCCGCCGTCGCGGGGGACATCGACGCGGCCGCCATCCACGTGATGGATTGGGGCGAAACGGAATTGATTTATGGCTGCCGGTTCTGGATCGACACGCTGCTCATCTGGGCGCCGAGTCCGGCGCGATACACCGAGCCTGTCGACCCTTCCGAATTCTCGCCCGCGCAGGTCTGGGCGTGGCGACTCGTGACAGCGCGAATACGCCAGGACACCGAGAGCGCCAAGGCGCTGCTCACACAGACAGCATTGCCAGCCGCCGAGTGCCTGTGCGCGCTGCTGACCTTGGTCGGCACCGAACTCGGCGGCCGCGGCGAAGCTTGGTCTGCCCGATAGTTTCCGATGCCGCGACGGCGCGGGTTCGTTCGCCGATGTCGCACACGATTCCGCGGTGCCCGGTGTCCTGCGTCCACCGCAGCGTCCATCGCTGCGCGGGCGCGGGGGCTCCGTATCCCGAACTTCCTCCTGCCAGATCACGCTGCCTTCTCTACAAACATCGACCGACGGAGTTCAACCCATGTCCACAGTCCGGGACCCGCTGATCCGTACCGACATCCCGCACTCGGCCCGCATCTGGAACTACTGGATGGGTGGCAAGGACTACTACGAAATCGACCAGATGGCCGGCGACGCGGCCGTCGAGGTCTATCCGGATGTCATCCGCATGGCGGTGCAGTCGCGCCAGTTCCTCGTCCGCGTCGTGGACCATCTCGCGCAGGTGGGCGTGGACCAGTTTCTCGATATCGGCACGGGCTTGCCGACCATGCAGGACATCCACCAGATCGCTCAGGCAATCATCCCGAAGTCGAAGGTGATCTATGTCGACAACGACCCTCTGGTCCTGGCGCATGCTCGCGCATTACTGACCGCCACGACGGCCGAAGGTGTTACCACCTACATAGATTCGGACTACCACTTCCCTGAACAGATCATCTCGGATGCCCGCACCGTTCTCGATTTCGGCCGTCCGATCGCGGTGATGTTCATGGGGGTGCTCGGCTACGCCAGCTCCTACGACGACATGGTGCGGATCGTGCGAACCGTGATGGGAGCGATGCCGTCGGGTAGCTACTTGGCGTTGTGGGACGGAACCGACGACAGCTCTCGGTACGTCACGATGTGCCAGAACTACAACCTCACCGGCGCCGCGCCCTACATTCCGCGGCCGCAGGGGCAGCTCGAGACTGCCTTCGACGGGCTGGTGTTGATCGATCCGGGTTTCACTTCGATCTCCGAGTGGCGGTGCAGCGACATCGAGGTCGGCAAAATCGAGCCCGTCTCTGCCTACGGTGGCGTGGCGAGAAAGCTGTGACCCGGTCCTGGCTCGCGACTGCCGAATCCAGGACCGAACCCCAATCCCGTGTTTTGTGGGTGCATTGCCGGGTTCGTTGTCCCCCGTTACATTTGGGGGTGGGTGTTTGCCCTGCCTGCGGCCATGTTTTCAGAAGGTGTCCGTCTCCTGGGCTGTCCGGTTCGGGGTATAGAATTCCGGCTGTAGCCGTTTGGTCGAGGCCATTCGATTGCAAGCGAGCCCCGGACGCTCGATGAACATCCGGGGCTCACTCGTCTAGTTCGCGATCGTTAGTTGTCGAGACCGGTGATCGCGGCTAGTGCTCGCGCCGCCAGCTCACGCGTCGTCTCGATCGCGGAGCTGGCGGCGTTTTCTCCGCTCAGCAGCGCACAGACGACGGTCACTCCTGTACGGAGCCACGACAGTGATTCCGTCAGGACCCGGAAACGATTCCGGGATGATTTGGTCGGTGCTGCGTTGGATTCGGGTTGCGCTTGCACGCACCCTCCTGTTCCTCGACGGATGCCTGTCGCGCGGGTGCGCATCAGACGAGGGCACCCCGAGTCGAGCCCGGAGGGCCCCCTGCCGACGCGCTCGCCAAAACGACATCTGCGCAAGGAAAATCGACCGAATCGGCAGGTGCCGGTTCAACGCTGGTCGATCACGGTCAGCTTAATGGGATCGCCCGCGCCCGCAAACGAGCCTGCCCGAGGATTGAATCGAGTACGCACGCGTCCGCGCGCTCCACGTCACCTCCACCAGCGATAACCTGACGACCGCGATCCGAATCGGGTGCGGGTGGTGGTACCGAACTGCCGCTATATGCGGCCACGAGGCACCGCCGATCAGGCGTCTGCTGCACCTACGGAACACCACCACTGACACAAGCTTTGCGTGGCGGCGGCGGGTCGGGCGGCTCGATCACGGTGGCACCGAGCAGATCCTGTAGGAGCGCCAGAGCCTGGTCGTCGTCAGTGATCGCCGATTCGGGTTCTCCCTCGGCGGGTTCGGGGTCGTCGATGTCGTGGTCGTAGGTCGGGTGTGAGGGTTCGTGGTCGGGACGTGGCGGTGGCGGTGATTGGTCGACGGCGCGGTTGTAGTCGGTTGTGTCGGTGTCGAGTTCGGTGATGGTGGCGTAGCCGCGCAGTTCACGGGTGGTGAAGTTGGCGTTGATCAGGTCAACGAACTGCCAGAACTGGGTGCGTTCGGAGGTGTCGCGTGCTAGGCGCGCGGCGCGGCGGTCGTCGGCGTCGTTGCTGAGTTGAGGGATCCGGCGGGGTGTGCGGCCGGTCCGTGCGACCGACCCGTATGCCCGGTCGACGAGCAGGGCGTCCTGGAGGCGTCTCAGGGCACGATGCACGGTGCTGAGACTGATTCTCGCGGCGGCCGCGAGTTCTTCGGGGCGTACGGTCTGTCCAGGCCCGGGTTCGATCGCGGACAGGATTTCATAGGTCCACCAGGCCGCGTAGCCGAGTTCGCTCCACACGGGATCGATCGCCTCGGGGCGGGCCGCGAAGGCTTCCCATTCGGCGGCGCGGACTTGCCTGCCGTCCAGGCGCGGCGTCACCAGCCGGTAGCGGTCACCGGAGTGCTCTCGTGCGTTCCAGCTGGCCACGAACTGGATCGGTCCTCCCTCGTGCTGGAGTTGTCGGAACTTGCGCAGTACCTTAAGCAGGCTGCCTCTTCCGATCAGTCCTCCCGCTACTGACAGCCAGCGTCCTCCGTTCGCGACCGAGCCCCTGCCTGTCAGTGAGATCCCGTAGGCCACCGCGGTAACCGTCGCCAGTGCAGTCCACAGCTCTTGGCCTGTGAAGTGTCCACTGAGAAGAATCCACTTTCGTGCCGCAGCCAGTTTCCAGCGAATCCCCCGTACCCCCCCTGTGTGTTCTCTCAAGGGTTTATGGACGAGTTGAGACGATTGTTGTCGAGTGCGTTCGAGTCTTCTCTTGGCGTGGGCGTAGGCGCGTTGCCAGTCGGTGCTCAGTCGGTGCTTTCGGTCGGCCCTGTGGGCGTAGGCGTTCCAGAAGCCAGCCCACTTGGGGTCGGTGGTGGTGGCCTTGATCTGGCTCAGTGTCCAGCCGCGCACCGCGTGCTGTTCGAGCACGCTGAGCCGCGCGTGGCTCGGTGTCCATGGCTTGCCCGCGCGGTCGGTGAGGTCGGGAGCGACCCCGGTCGCCAAGAAGCGGGGCACCCACGCACGCACCGAGGCGCTGCGGGTGGAGGACGGGGTCAGCCCTTGTTCGTCGGTGGGGGCCGGTTCGTAGGCGGCGCGGGGGGCCAACTCGTCTGGGTCGTTGTAGACGGTGCTGAGCCAACGCTGGGGGTCGAGTTTCGCCATCAGTCGGGCGACGAGGCCCGGGGCTGAGCGAGCCGCAAAGACCGCGGTGGCGTCCTCGACGCTCATGCCCACAAGTTGACGGAATCCGCCGGTCTTGCAACGTGACCCCGGGGGAGTGATGCACCCCTTCTTCGGGTTGAGCATCGGCATGGGGTCGAAGGACACCAACAGCGTCTTCAACAGCTCCAGCAGAGGCATGAGCGCACTTCGGCTGAACCGCTCGTGTTCGGCCAAGGGCACCAGCACGTGCATCCCCGAGCTGGTGGCCCGGTCGACTACCGCGACACCTCCACAATCGTGAAGCCAGCCCAGCAACCGGTCGACGTCACGCTCCACGACCGCGACGGCGGCCGCCCGGTCGTCGGGAGACTTCCCTGCGACGCGCACGTCGAAGTCGAACGCGAGGAGTCCGGTTCGCCGATCGGTCGCATAGATCGGAACGGCCGCCGGTACCTCGGGCAGCGTCTTATAGCTGAGCGTTCCCGCCGTGTCGTACTTGCCCGACGCGGCGACGTATTTGCGCATCGACCGCCGTGCGGCGATGCGGGGCACAAGGGCACTCCACACCCGTTGCGGATCATCGACAGGCCGCCTGGCGGCTGGCGACGGCAACCCGTGGGCCACTGACATCGATGTCTCGACGCGCGAAGTCGACACGTCGAAGCTTGTGTCAGTGCTGGGTTGACCTGCAAAAAGGTAGGAAAAGTGTCCAGTGGCCGCGTGGCCTACTGGACCCATTTTTGGGTGTGCGCTATCGTTGGACCAGGCATTGAACAAAGTCCCTTCGCTACGAAGGACAGCTCCAAGGCGATGAGTTGCTACCTCATCGACTACCACCTGACCGTTTCGCCCCTCGACTTACCAGGTCGGGGGGCCCTATTTCTGTCTGGGGCTTTTCGCTGTCCGCTGTTTAGTTGTCCGGGTGGATCAGTGCTGTGACAATCCCTCGGTGACGTTGACTGTCTGGGTTCCCCTCACGCTCGTCGATTGGTTCTGCATCTTGCCGCGATCGCAGTTGCTATAGCGCGCTGGCCGCCGTGGAGGACGGCTCGCGCTCTGCCGATGTGCGGTCCGATCCTCGTGTGCCTGGGCTGAATTCAGCCCAGCCCGCAGGGTTCCGGTTCGCTGCGACATATGGGTGTCTGGTCACGAAACAGCCTTGAGGACCTCCTGGTCCAGTTCAAGCGCTGCTTGCTTCGGTGCCGCACGTCGTCGTGTAGCGGTTTTGCGGCGCGCTGCGGTTGTGACCTTGTTCAGCTCGCAAAGGTGCTGCTGGTTCAGCTCGAGTGCGAGCTCCGGGGTGCCAGCAGAAACACACGCAAGGTCAGCCAGCCACTGACTAACTGACGTGAAGCCCATCTTCTTGGCCAGTGCATCTGGATCGCCGATTCCGGTTGGGAGCCGGACAGTGTATCCAGAAGTCCGATCGCCCTTCTTCGGGCGGCCTCTGCCTGCCATCGTGTCTCTCCTTCTGCACATCGGGTGCTGGCATGTTCTCTTGCGCCAGCGGATCCGATTATTGAGGAGATACGCGGCAACTGGGGTCCGACGCGCCGAGCTTACGCGAGTTTTCTGCATCAGATAATCCCGACGTCCCCAGCTCGCCAATTGCGTTGAGGCACACACCTTGGAAAAGCCTGACACAGGTGCTCGGCCGGGACCCTGACCATGGGCAGACGCAGCAGTTCCCCGAATGCGTTTGTGCGAGGTGAACTCTCGAGATGCCCGCATCCGGACGGTCAGGCCGAACCGTTGATGCAGGCAGGCCCACAGGATGAAGCGAACTCCCGGCACAGAGATCGACATGGAGTGCCCCGCCGAGAGATCGCCTGGGCAGGCCGGGAGCGTATTCGCGCTACGTGTCGACGCTGACGAATTGACGGAGCGTGCGAGGAGGACTTGTCTTGAGCGCGCAGCGCTGCACGCATTCTGAGGTGGATGCGTCGAATCTACGTATCTGGGCGAGCGGCGGGCCACAGTCCTGGCGGCCCGGTGGCAGTTCAATGTGACCCCTGGCGTTGCCTTCTCATCTGAGGTGTTCGGCTCCGGCCGAAGTCGCGGCGTGCCGGAATGCAGGCCATCGACCACCCCCGGTCGGCGCCGACTGCGCTTGGCACGCTCTGAGCTGATCGGGCTGCTCCTAGCTGTCGACGGAGATCTGGGCCGCGACGGAACAAGGTCGTAGTCGATCGGCACTGTGGCGTTCGTGGCTACACCTCCAATGCTGGGGTCTGCTGGTGCTGATATGCGCCGCAGATATCGTCCTGCCACACCGGATTGCGGCACTGATTGCAGCAAAGGGCTGGCTGCGCAATAAGCATTCATGCCGCGCAGCGGAGCGTCAACCGCAGCAAGGCATACAAATTGGGTGCATCTGAATCGGCTGAGTTGCATCGTGATGCGTCTTGCGGTTGGCATCGCTCTTTTTGGTACGCGGTGGCAGCCCGTCGAGGCGTTCCGGATTTGTATCCGCCTGCTGCTCAGTTCTGTGGTGGCGACTCTCGTGTAGCAATTGCAGAGATTTGGTGGTTCTCTGCGCCGAGTTCGCTGTGTTCCGCTCAGATGTGGCGCTGTTGGCATTCCTTGGTGATGTCGGGGGTGGCCGCGCCATGGCCCGCGACAGTCGCTGTCGCCAGGGTCGACAGGATGGATCGAGAAGCGTGAGGATCGTGTCTCGCTCCGTGGCGCGTGGCGCCCGAGGTCTGACATCACCGGGCAGGTGCCGAGGAGCGCAACTGCGTTTCGTCGGTCCGGCATTGCCCCTCGTGCCCTTCGTTACTGGTCGTTGTTGCGTCCCGCTGGAAGTTTGTTCCACGGCACCCGTCAGCGATGCTCGGAGACTCGACCGGTCTCGCTGATCCCGCTGCGCCGTCCGAGCCTCTTAACTGGCCAACTCTAGTGGAGGTTCGACGGTGCGAATCCACCCAATTTGGGTGGATTTTCAGGCCTGCGCCCCGGGATGCTCTGCCGGTCCGGCTCTCTGTCAGCAGGTTCACCAAAATTCGTACAATTTGGGTGGATGGTAAGGATTGACACGGCATCTGTTACTGACGAACACTGCTAAGCGGGTCGATTGATTCGTTGATTGTGCGGGGTTTTCCTCTCCGAACGTTTTCGGAATCGTGGGCTTGAATTCCCTGGGGGCAGTGGGAGGTTCGTGTGGCGGGGTTGCGTGGTTTGTTGTTTTTCGCGCGGGGTTAGGACGCCTCTCACTACTTGTTTTCGGATTGTTCCGGAGGCGGTTCGACGCGAACATTGTTGTCTTTCGTGCTGCCCCCTTTATTTCTGATGCGCGAAAGTCGTGCGTCGGTTCGGAAAGGAATCGTGGTCATGGACTACCTTCTCGGCCTGGTCTACACCGGCAGTGCCATCGTGTCGTACGGGACGAACATCGCCGTGGATGTGCTGAACATCCTGCGGTCGTTCGGCGTTCCCATCTGATTCGACGGTGAGGGGCCCGGGCGCGCGTGCGCCGGGGCCCTGGTCGGAGGTTGTCGTGCCGGGCCGTTCGGGGTGGCGCGAGTTGTGAGGTGAGGCCCGGGACAGGGGCGTGTTCGGTCGCGTCCTGCGGGCCTTCGGTTGTTTCTGCGTGGGTTGTGGCCTGCGCTGTCGGTTCTCTGGTGAGGATTGTTCGTTGTTGATCGCTGGTGGTCGCGCGAGGCGCGGAATAGTTTGTGTTGCTGTGGGTTTCGTCGTTCCGGGTCGGGTCGGCGTGCAGGTGGGGGTGAGGTCGTGAATCGTCGGGATCGTCGAGCGTGTGGTGGGCGTGTGGGTGTGTGGGGTGCGGTGGCGGTGAGCGCGGCCGCGGTGGTCGCGGCGGGTTCGGGTGTGGCGGGCGCGCAGGACGGTCCGGTGGTGTTGCCGGGCTGTCCTGGGTTGTTGGTGATCGGGGTGCAGGGCACCAGCGAGAGTTCGCTCGGGGCGGATCCGTTCGTGGATGCGGGGATGTTGGGGCAGGTGTTCGGGCCGATGCTGGCTTCGGGGGTGGATGTGGATCGTGTGTATATCC
>NZ_JAFMPL010000010.1:0-139760 GCF_019038455.1 Nocardia noduli | reverse complement strand
TCTGTAAATGGTTCATCATGACGCCCTTGGGGCGACCGGTCGTGCCCGAGGTGTAGACGATATCGGCGATATCGGTACCGACCACCTCACCGTGCTCGAACGGGGTGCCGGAGGTCAGGAAATCCGACTTCAGATCGATCACCGCCACACCGGCCCCGCCGCTCGCGGCGAAACCGTTGTAGTCCACGCCGAGGAAACCCTGTTGGACCAGGACCATCTTGGCGCCGCTGCGGGTGATGATGTCACCGGCCTCTTCGGCCTTGAACCGGGTGTTGACCGGAACCAGCACACCGCCCGCGGTGAGCAGCCCGAACGCGGCGACGATCCATTCCGCCGAGTTCGGGGCCCAGATCGCCGCGCGGTCACCCTTGTCGATGCCCGCGCGAGCGAAAGCGCCCGCGGCGCGACGGATCCGGTCGACGAGTTCGGTGTAGGTCCACCGAATCTCCCCGTCGACGACCGCTTCGGCATCACCGAAGCGGGTCGCCGTACTGAGGACCATCTCGGGGATGGTCTGCCAGGTCATACCTTGAGCAGCCGAGCCAGGTTGCCGCCCATGATCTTCGCCTGGTTCTCCAGCGGCATTTCCTTGATCTCGTGGATGTAGCGCGCCGGCTCGGCCAGACCCTCCGGGTGCGGCCAGTCCGAACCGAACAGGACGTGATCGACGCCCATCACGTCCGACAGACGGAAGAGGTCCTCTTCCCAGAACGGGCTGACGTAGAGGCTCTGCTTGATGGCCTCGATCGGATCGCGGAAGCCGAAGCCCTCCGGCGCCTTCTTGTAGACGTCGGACAGCTGGTTCAGCAGCGGCTCGAGCCAGGCCGAACCGTTCTCGATGACCGCGATCTTCAGGTCGGGGAAGCGGTTGAGCGCGCCGTGGCACACCCAGGAGGCGACCGCGTCGGTGACCGGACGCCACTGGTTGGTCATGGCGAAGGTGTTGGTCTTGAACGGCAGCATCTCCAGGCCGCTGCCCTCCCACTCGGCGTCGAAACGCGAGTAGCCGGAGTCGGAGGAGTGCATGGTGACCAGCACGTCGAGTTCGACGACCCGCTTCCAGAACGGATCGAACTCCGGCAGCGCGAACGAGCGCATGCCGTGCAGGCCGGGAACCGGAGCCGGACGGACCAGGATGGCCTTGGCGCCGTGCTCGACCACGGCCCAGTTCAGCTCCTCGATCGCCTTCTCGACGATCGGCAGGGTGATGACCGGGATGGTGAAGATCCGGTCCGAATGCACGAAGTTGCCGTCCTGGCCCCACTCCTCGAGCATCCACTCGTTGAGCGAGTGGATCACCGCGTGGATGAGCTCGGGATGGTGACGCATACGCTCCTCGACCAGGCTGGCCAGGGTCGGGAACATCAGCGCGCGCTGCAACTGCAAGTCGTCCATGACCTTCAGGCGGGCGACCGGATCGCGGAAGGCGTCGATCGCCTTCATCGACTTGCCGAAGATCTCGCGACGGCTCTTGCCCTCGGGGTTGCCGTGCTTGAAGTAATCCTCCATGGCGCCGGGACGGGCCACGACATCGAAGGTCGGGTTGGGGATGTACTCACTGATCTGGCCGAGCACCGCGATCTTGGTGCGGCCGTTGATCTCGATGTACTGGATCGCACCCTCGTACTGCTTGGGCAGATGCCTGGTCAGCGCATCCCTGGTCTCGTAGAGATGGTTGTCCGCGTCGAACAGTTGATACGGCAGATCGACCTTGCTCATGGAATCCTCCTTGTCACTTTATGAGAATCGTATTCTCTTCATGAATGTATAGCAATGCCCGCGGCCCGCGTCTGCGCCAGATCCCGGCGGACGATGAACTTCTGGACCTTGCCGCTCGGGGTGCGGGGGAAATCGGCGACGACGTGCACTTCCTCCGGCCATTTCTGTTTGGCCATTCCGGCATCGGCGAAGCACTCCCGTACCTGGTCCAGGCCGGGGGCCTCGGCTCCGGGGTGCAAGCGCAGCACGGCCGCGGTGCGCTCGCCGAGTCGGTCGTCGGGAACCGCGACGGCGACCGCCTCGGCGACCCCCCGCAGTGTGAGCAAGACCTCTTCGACCTCGAGCGCGCTGACGTTCTCGCCGCCGCGGATGATCACATCGGATTTACGGTCGGTGATGGTCAGGTAGCCGTCCTCGTCGAGGACGCCGATATCGCCGGTGTGGTACCAGCCGTCCTCGTCGAACATCTTCGCGGTGAGCTCGGGATCGGTGTACCCCAGGCACAGATCCGGTCCGCGGCTGAGGATCTCGCCGTCCTCGGCCAGCCGCATCTCCACACCGGGCATGGTGTTGCCGTCGGTGAACAGGCGCTTGTGCTCGGGTGCGGTGTACAGCGAACCGGTGATCGACGGATGTTCGGTGCTGCCGTAGGACCGGTAGACGGTGATGCCGATAGCGGCCAAGCGGGTGGTGAGGGCCGCGGGCACCGACGCGCCGCCCATTCCGGCGTAGCGCATGAAGGGCAGATGCGCGTCGGTGTAGTCCGGATGGTCGAGCAGGCTGGTGACGTAGTAGGGCACGCCGCCGCCCACCGTCAGTCCGTCGGAGAGCATGAGCTCGAGCACCTTGGTCGGATCCCACACATCGGTGAGGTTGATCGCGATGTTGTTCAGCACCGGGATGAGCAGCGCGTTGACCATGCCGATGAAATGGCCGACCGGCGCCGCGGTGATCTGATTGCCGAGCTCGGGGGGATACCAGGCCGCCAGTTGGCGGGTCTCGCAACCGAGGGTGCGATGACTGTGCACGACCCCCTTCGGCGAGCTGGTCGTGCCGGAGGTGAACGCGATCAGCGCCGGGCTGTCGGGGTCGACCGCCAGTGTTCCCGCCATCGGCTCGGGGTCGAGCAGTTCCTCGAAATTCCCGCCGACGACACCGACGATCGGAATGTCCTCGCGCAGATCCGCGCAGGTGTCGGGAAGGCCGAGCAGTTCGGTGACGACGAAGACCTTGGGGCGCACCGTTTCCAGGATGTAGGTGAGTTCCTTACGTCCGTAGAAGTGCACGATCGGCACCACCGTGGCGCCGAGGAAGGCGGACGCCCAGAACACCGTCGCGGCCTCCACCCAGTTCGGCAGCTGGAACGCGACCACGTCACCCGGTTCGACTCCGCGCCTGCGCAGGCCCGCCGCGAGCCTGCGGGCGTCGTGCTCGACCTCCCGGTAGGTGCCTGACCACGGCCGCTTCGCCGAATGGATCCGGAACTGGGTGTCCGGTGCGGCGGCCAGGCCCGCCGCGAGTAGATCGCCGAGCGACTCGGAGGTCCACCAACCCTCTTCCTGGTAACGGGTGACCAGGTCGACGGGGATCTTGCGCATCGTCGAGCTCCTCGGAATCGCCTGCACGTATATTGTTCTCCTGACAAGAGAATCATATTTCCTCCTAGGAGAACAAGAAGATGGTCGAGCTAGAGCTGGACGAGGGATTGGCGGTCATCACCATCAATCGCCCCGAGGCCCGCAACGCGATCGCGCCCGCCACGATGGACGAGCTGGAGAAGGCGATCGACGCCGCAGGTGAGGCTCGCGCTCTGGTGCTCACGGGTGGGGGCGACAAGGCCTTCGTCTCCGGCGGCGACCTCAAGGAACTCGCCAAGTTGCGGACCGAGGAACAGGCCGCCGATATGGCGTGGCGCATGCGCGGGATCTGCGATCGGCTCGCGGCGTTCCCCGGCCCGGTGATCGCGGCGTTGAACGGACACGCGCTCGGTGGTGGCGCCGAGGTGTCGGTCGCCGCCGACATCCGCATCGCCGCACACGACATCAAGATCGGCTTCAACCAGGTGTCGCTGGCGATCATGCCCGCGTGGGGCGGCGCGGAGCGACTGGCGCGGCTGGTCGGACCGGGTCGGGCGATCATGCTGGCCGGTTCCGGGGAGATCCTCGACGCCGCCTCGGCCGAGCGTCTCGGGCTGATCGACCGTGTTCTTCCGCGTCAGGAGTTCGACAAGGGGTGGCGCGCCCTGGCGAAGTCGCTCGCGACCGTTCCCGCGGGTGAAGTCAAACGGGTGGTCAGAGGCGTTTCCGAACAGGAAGCTGTACAGGCGTTCGCACGGTTGTGGGTGTCGGATGAGCACTGGGCGGCAGCGGATCGAGTAATGAACCGCGCCAAGTGATTTCGGTGTCCCGCAACGTAGGAACTACGTAGTTGGGCGTGGGTCGCAATAGGGCGTTTGCGCAGGAAGCGAGGGTCTTCCGCAACCGGACATGTGATATAGATCACATATTCTTCAGGTGTGAGGCCGGTATCACATTTCGGAGAACCGCCTTACTGTGTGAGCGGTAGATCTCCCTGCGGGACAGCCCGATGTTTGTCATTCAGCCCAGACGCATCGGCCCTGACCCGGGGAGATCCACCGCGATCTTCACGTTCGACAAGCGGGATGGGAAACCATGGCTGTACGATCCGTCGACTCCGTCAACCAGGGCGTTCGGGACCTTCATTCGGTGGCTCGTTGGCGCGCGCACGCGCGCCGACACCCACTGCGCTATCGCTTGGCTGTTGTCGCGCCCAGCGCCGTCGACGTGATCCGTCACGCCGGCGGGTGGCTGTTCGACCGCACGACCGCGGGCTGGGAGGTGACGGTACTGGTGACCGATCACAGCGATGTGCGCCCGCTGCGGATTCTGGGCGCTACCGTCCTGGATCTGGAACAGTCACTGGCCACCTCGGTACACGACACGTGGCCCAACGCGGTCGCGGTGGCGTCGGAGACCTACATGTCGGACAGCCGGGTTCGTGAAGGCGTGCTCGAGTGTTTCGACCGCGGCCTCATGGAGGTCGCGATGTGGGGCGATGTGATCCCGCCCGAGCTGGAACACCGCGCGGGCACCGCGCATCATCGTGTGAGCGTGGCGGCGCGTGCTTTCAAGGCGTGCGCGTTGAACGCGGCGGGCCACCCCGCCGAATCGGTCGAGTCGACCGAAGCCTTCCGGGTCGGCGAGATCCCGCCCCCCATCTACCGCTCCGACGCCGATCTGGTTCCCGCTACCTGATCTCCGATCGCGACACAGCCGGTCAGGAAATTTCCTGGCCGGCGTTCGCGTGCCCGCCCTCGAGTTTGTCGATCTCCCTCTCGACGAGCGCGAGGGCTTCGGCGTGCCCGCCCGACATCCCGAGCGCGCGTTCGATCACCACGACCCGCGAAATGCTGGTGATCAGGACCGCCATGGCCGCGGCCGGGAATCTCTCGGTATCGAATCCGTATTCGCCCAACAGTTCCTCCAGCGCGTTCGCCTGGATGGTGCGGAATTTCTCCGCGTATTCGGCGACGGCCGCTCTGATAGCTGGGCGATGGTTGGACAGGCCGACGAATTCCATCGTTAATCGCACCGCGGTCGGATCGGTGCTGAAAGCCCATAATGCGTGGAGCGGTTTGTCCGTTTTCATCATCTCGGCCTGCAGTTCGAGACCTTCATCCGCATTTCTTCGGAAAATATCCAGCAACAGCTCGTCCATCGAGCGGAAGTAATAATGCACCAACTGCGGTTTGAGGCCGGCCCGCTCGGCGACCTTACGCGAGGTCACCGCCGCCCATCCTTCCTCGAGGAGAAGTTGCTGGGCCGCCTCGATGAGGACCTGGCGATTCTTGGCATCGGGGGCACCGATCCTTCGGGGCGATGGCATTCGCCGTCCTCCTTATTCGAAAACCCGTGGTGGGGTCAATTCATAGCCCAGTGCGAGCCTCGTCGTCTATTGACTGACTGAGTCACCTCATGCTATGCATATGCACAGCACTGATGCTGAGCAGTCGCTCGGCATCCGGTGGCCGATCGTAGCCCGGATCGTCCGCCGGTGGGTGTCGAATACTTCACTAGCACATTTCTTGTGGTCAGGAGGGGCAATATGGGTCACGACGGTGTGGTCCGCCCGTGGATGGCCGTGCGTCGATCGGCCGATCCCAGGCCGGACGCGCGCGCGATATCCGGCCGGGGGCGGCACGTGCCGACGGGGAGGCGGTCCGTTCCGGTGTGACGCGGGAAGTCCTCCCGACGGCGCCCGGCCGAGCGAACAGGCGGCGGAATCGATGGCGCCCAGGCGCCGTTCCGTTGTCGGATCCGGCGGTCGTCAGGTGTGCTGGATACCCCATATCCACCTATATCCTTTTTATTACGACTTAATTCGAACCGGTCGGAAGACGTCAGCGGATTCCGTGCCCCGCTATTGACTCGCGATGTGACTGCAAGCACAATGTCTTATCGACGATGCACGCCGAAGAGTTTTTCGGAGAAATCCTGGAGCCGGGTCGAGAAGTGGACTCGGCAAGGATTCAAGGAAATCCGGCAAGGGGATTTCCTTGTCCGAGGCGTGCGCGCCGCAGAGTCGCCCGATTAATCGGGCGACTCAGTTCAGAAGGCGAGCCATCGCCTGATAAATACGTGTTCTTACAGATCGTTCGTCGGCGGTGGGATGCTGCCCGCCGGACCTGAGAGTTTCGAGATCGAAGATGACTCACCAAGAATCCGACGTGCGCGAAAGCGCCGTCGGTGTGGACGGTGGCGTCGACCAGGATCCACCGCCCAGGTGGGCGACTCGGGAAATTACCGGATGGTCGCGCGGATACCTTCGGCGTCACCCCGTCACCGCACTGGAAACGGTGGGTGGACAGTTCGTTCTCGGCGTGCGCGCCGTCCAGTACCTGTGCGTCGACATCGTCACCGGGCGCTTCGCCTTCGCCGAATTCATCAGGCAGTCGGCGTTCATGGCCTCGGCCGCGGTGCTGCCGACGATTTTCGTCGCGCTTCCCATCGGTGTCACCCTGTCGATCCAGTTCGGTCTGCTGGCTGGACAGGTCGGCGCGACCTCGCTGGCGGGTGCCGCGAGTGGTCTGGCGGTGATCCGACAGGGCGCGCCGATGGTCGCCGCGTTGCTGATGGCCTCGGCGGTCGGCTCGGCGGTGTGCGCGGACCTGGGGTCGCGCAAGATTCGCGACGAGATCGACGCGCTGGAGGTCATGGGGGTATCGGTGGTGCGGCGCCTGGTCGTGCCGCGCCTGGCCGCCGCCATCCTGGTCGGCGTCTCGCTGACCGGCATCGTCTGCTTCGTCGGCTTCCTCGCCGGCTATCTGTTCAACGTGTTCGTCCAGAACGGCGCGCCCGGCAGTTTCGTGGCGACCTTCGCGTCGTTCGCGACCGTGACCGATCTCTGGCTGACCCTGTTCAAGGCCGTCATCTACGGCGCCATCGTCGCCGTCGTCGCCTGTGAGAAGGGGTTGTCCACCAAGGGCGGCCCCGCCGGCGTGGCGAATTCGGTCAACTCGACCGTGGTCTCCTCGATCCTGCTGTTGATGACGATCAACGTGGTCGTCACCCAACTGGCGATGATCCTGCTCCCGAGGCAGGGCCTCTGATGGCCGCGACCTACTACCCGCCCGGGACTTATGCGCTTATGCGCACCGCCCGGAATCTGGGCACCGCGATCATGCGCCTCGGGCACATGTTGACCTTCCTCGTGCGTGCGGTGGCCTCGATTCCGGTGATGCTGCGCCAGTACCGCAAGGAATTCCTGCGCATCCTGTCCGATGTCACCTGGGGCAACGGCTCGATCGTCGTCGGTGGCGGCACCGCGGGTGTCATCATCGTGCTCGGCGCGGCGGGCGGGGCGATCGTCGGGCTGGAGGGGTACAACGCACTGCATCTGCTCGGGATGGAACCGACCATCGGATTGATCGCCTCGACGGCGTCCACCCGTGAACTGGCCCCGATCATGGCGTCGCTGGCGTTCGCGGCGCAGGCGGGCTGCCGCTTCACCGCGCAGCTGGGCGCGATGGGCATCGCCGAGGAGATCGACGCGATGGAATCGATGGGTATCCGCTCGATCCCGTATCTGGTCTCGACCAGGTTGCTCGCCTCGGTGCTGGCCATGGTCCCGCTGTACCTGGTGTGCCTGGCGGTGAACTACATCGCGGTGCAGGTGGTCGTGAACGTGTCGGGTGGACTGTCCGCCGGTACCTACCAGCACTATTTCCAATTGGTTCTCAACGGTCCCGACATCGTGTACTCGCTGATCAAGGCGATCGTCTTCGTCGTTCTCACCACCACGATCCAGTGCTACTACGGCTTCTACGCCGCCGGTGGACCCCAGGGGGTCGGCATCGCCGCCGGGCGTGCCATGCGCGCGGCGATCTCGCTGATGATCGTGGTCAATCTACTGCTGACCATCGCCCTGTGGGGCATCGGCGCCAGCGCACGGCTGGGGGGATAGGAACCGATGTCGGTACTGTTCGAAAAAGACGGGCGCGGACCTTCGCCGCTGGCATTGTTGCTGCGCGGCGTGGTGCTCCTGGTCGCCGCCGTACTGGTGGTGTCGTTGCTGCTGATCAAATCGACGGGCGCCTTCGACGACAAGGTCGAGGTCACCGCGATGCTCGATCAACTCGGTGACGGCCTGCCCCCGCGTTCGGATGTCAAGTTCCGCGGTTTGCTGGTCGGTACCGTCGCGTCGGTCGAACCGGCGATCAATGGCGGCCGCAATCGGGTTCTGTTGCAGATGGATCCGGCGTCGCTGGGCAGAATTCCGCGTTCGGTCACCGCGCGGGTCGTGCCGAGCAATGTGTTCGCGGTGTCCTCGATCCAACTGGTGGACAACGGTCCCGCCCCCGCGCTCACCGCGAGCGCCGAAATCGCCCAGGACAAGAGCCTTTCCACGATCCAACTCCAGACCGCGCTGACCAAACTGCGCGAGATCATCGCCAGCACCGCGCGTCTCGGCAGTAGCAATACCGTTGGCGTTCTCGCCGCGGTCGCCGAGGCCACCGACCGGCGCGGCGCCGATATCGTGGCCGCGGGCACTCAACTGGACCGCATCACCAAGGAATTCGACGCGCTGCTCACACCCGACGGCAGCACGCCGACGCTGACCCTCATGGCCGACGCGGTGCGCGGTCTGAACGCCTCCGCGCCCGATCTGCTCGACGCGCTGCACCACGCGGTGACGCCGATGCGGGTACTCGCCGAACAGGACGAACAACTCGTGTCGCTGATCTCCGCGGGGAACAACACCCTGGCCTCGGTCAATGGAACCCTGGACCGCAGAACCGACCAGATCGTCACCGTGACAGAACAAATGGGTCCGGTCCTCGACGTGTTCGCCAAGGGCTCGCCCTCTTTCACGCCGATCGTGACGACGATCAGGAAGATGTCGGACAAGTGGTACCAGGAGTTCTGGAACTCCGACAGTCCGCGCGGCCGCGGCAAGTTCCAGTTCCGCTTCACCCCGCACACCCTCTACACGCGGGCGGATTGTCCGCGATACGGCGACATGGCTGGTCCGAGTTGCGCGACCGCGCCCGACGTCATTCCACAACAGGAGTTGCCGGCGACCATGGACCCGCGGAACTTTACGGCGCCGCCCGATCTGCCCGCCGACCTCCAGGAATTCCTGCGCCGCGCGCTCACCGGTGAGGCGAACGGAGCCGAGTCGATTCTCGGCTCGCTGCTGGCCGACGGTCCGCTGTTCACCGGGGGTGCGCGATGAACCTGCGCAAACCGCTGATCGGCGTCAGCCTGTTCGTCGTTGTCTCCTTCCTGCTGATCTGGATCACCTACGTCACCCTCGACCGCGGCATCAACAGCGAAACCCATTCCTATTCGGCGGTTTTCACCGATGTGACGGGGTTGCGGGCCGGTGACGACGTGCGGATGGCCGGTGTGCGGGTCGGGCGCGTGGACAAGATCGAGTTGGACGGTGACAAGGCGAAGGTGAATTTCCGCGTCGAGGTCGATCAGAAGCTCTACGGCAACACCAAGGCGTCGGTGACATATCAGAACGTCATCGGTCAGCGGTATCTCGGATTGTCGCTGGCCGACTACCACGCGCCGCAGCAGTTGCGCCCCGGCGACGAGATCGGGTTGGACCACACCGAACCGTCGTTCGATATCTCCGCGCTGCTCAACGGTTTCGAGCCGCTGTTCGGTGGACTCGATCCCAAGCAGGTCGACAATGTCACCGAAGCGTTGATCCGGGCGCTGCAGGGCGACAACACCTCGCTGGTGCTGCTCATCGAACAGGTGTCCTCGCTGGCTCAATCGCTGGCGGGACCGGACCAGGTACTCGGTTCGGTGATCACCAATCTCAACCATGTCGTCGGGGATCTCGCGGTGCACAGCGACGAGGTGAGTTCGCTCATCACCAGTTCCCGCTCGATCGTCGAGGGGTTGTCGAAACATCGCGAGGAACTGATGGGAACGCTCACCAACGTGAGCGGCATGACCACCCGGATGGCCGAGGTGGTCGGGGGCATCCAACCCGACCTCGACGAATTGCTCTACCGTGAACCGGGTTTCACCCGCCATTTCATGGAGAACAAGAGCGAGTTCGCCTACCTCGGGTTCAATCTGCCCGCCCTGATGAAGGGGCTGGCACGGGTCAGTCAGCAGGGCGCGTTCCTCGACACCTACCTGTGCGATATCAACGCCACGTTCCTGCCCTCGCTGTCCGAACTCGTTCCCACCATCGTCGGCATGGCATCGGCCACCGGCAAACCGCAATATTCTCCGACCTGTCAGGTGAATTGATGAGTCCGAAAGATCTCGCGCGTCGATCCGCCGTGGTGCTGCGTCGACCACTGGAAGAACATCGCAAGGTGGTGCTGGGCTCGGTGGCGCTGGTGTTGCTGGCCGCGATGCTCTTCGGCGCGGTGGGATTCACCCGACTCGGTGTGGGCACCGAGGAATACGAGGTGGAATTCGCCCAGGCCGCCGGGCTCAGCCCGGGTGACTCGGTCACCGTCGCGGGAGTTCCGGTCGGCACCGTCACATCCCAGCGGCTGGCGGGCGACCACGTCGTCGTGCGGCTGACCGTCGAGAATTCGGTCGCGCTCGGTGCGGAGACCAGGGCGTCGATCAAACTCACCACCCTGCTGGGCGCGCGCTACGTCGAATTGCGTCCCGGTGGCACCGGATCGGTCCCTGATCGTCGGATCACGTTGAACCACAGCGCCGTTCCCTACGACCTCCAGGAAGCGCTGGACAACGCGACCGTCACCTTCGATCAGATCGACGCGGGCCAGATCGGCCGATCGCTGGACACCCTCGCGACCCAGCTCGAGGGCGTGCCGTCGGTACTGCCCGGTCTGCTCGGCAATATGCGGTCGCTGGCCACGATCGTCGGTGACCGGCGCGGCGAACTGACCGCGCTGCTCGCGGGTACGGAACGTCTGACCACGGTGGTCTCCGAACAGCAGTCCGATCTCGGGCAGATCATGACCCAGGGACGCGACCTGCTCACCGAGGTCGTCGCCCGGCGCGACGCGATCCTGCGGCTGATGGAGGGCACCCGGCAGCTCACCGGCCAGATCCGTGACCTGGTCGGCACCGACAGGGCCCAGGTCGACGAACTCCTCACCGGGTTGAACGGCCTGCTCGACACCCTGTCGCGCAACGACGAACTGCTGCGCAACCTGCTCGAGGTCCTGCCGGTTCCGATCCGCAATTTCACCAATGCCTCCGGTACCGGTAAAGAGGTCGACTTCACCTCGTTGGCGGGGCCGATGATCGACAGCTGGATGTGCGCGATCAGCAGCCGCGCCACGCAGGCCAACCTCCAGCCCTATCGCGAGGACTGCCGATGAACGTCAGAAGTGTGCTGAGTCGGGTCGTGGTCGTCGCGGCGATCGGCGCGATCGCCGGTTGCTCCGGCAGTGTCGCCGGACTCGGCGATTCCACGAAAACCGTTGTCGCCGACTTCGACAACGCCGCGGGACTCTACGTCGGCAACTCGGTGGCTGTCCTCGGCATGCCGGTGGGCAAGGTCACCGCGATCGAGCCGCACGGTCCCGTCGTCGAGGTCACGATGGAAATCGACGACGATATCGCCATTCCCGCGGGCGCTCGGGCGGTCACGGTGTCCACCTCGGTGCTGACCGACCGGCACGTCGAATTCACCCCGGCCTACCAGGGCGGTCCCGCGCTGGCCGACGGGGCCCGAATCGGGATCGACCGGACGAAGACACCGGTCGAATTCGATCGCCTGCTCGGCGCGGGGGAGCGGATGGCCGGTGAGCTGTCCACCGAGAATCCCTCCGACGGCCCGATCGCGCAGTTGCTCGCGGTATCGGCCACCATCGCCAGCGGCAGCGGCCCGCAGATGCGCGAGACGATGGACGAACTGGCCACGGCATTGCGGATGGGCGACGACGGCGGCGCGCAGGTGCGCGAATCGATCACCCGCATCGTCGAACAGTTGTCGGTACTGGTCCGCGCGGCCTCCGACAACGACGCGGTGATCCGGGAATTCGGTACCGCCACCGGCCAATTGGGTGATGTGCTGGCCCAGCTCGATATCGGGTCGGGTTCGACCGGCGCGCAGATCAACGACATCATGGCCCAGACGACGGCCCTGCTCACCGACAACGCCGACGAACTGCGCGCGACGCTGTCCAACGCGAGCACGGTGACCAAGGCGCTGGCCGACTACCGGACCCAGCTGGCCGAATTCATCGACGTGACGCCACTGCTGCTGAACAACGCCTACAACGCGATCGACTTCGAGCATCGAGGGGTGCGGGTGCACGCGATGCTGGACAAGGTCTTCTTCGACGGACAGCTCATCAAAGAGGTCTGCAACATCCTGGGATTGCGCCAACTCGGCTGTGCCACGGGAACTCTCCAGGATTTCGGCCCGGACTTCGGTCTCACCGACATGCTGACCGCGATGTCGAGGATGGGGCAATGAGCACACGTGACAGACGCGCCCGCGTGATCGCCCTGGCGGCGATGGCGCTGGCCACGAGTACGGCTTGTTCGGTAGGTCTGGGTGATCTGCCGCTGCCCGCGCCGGGCGGCGGCAGCAACAGCTACACGATCCACGCCGACTTCGCCAACGCGCTGAATCTGCCCGCCAAGGCGAAGGTTCGGCTGTCGGGAGCCGAGGTCGGTGAGGTCTCGGCGATGGCGGTCCGCGACTACAACGCGATCGTCACGATGAGTATCGAGAAGGGGGTCCGGTTGCCGCTGGGCACCCGCGCCGAACTGCGGACCGCGACCCCGTTGGGTGATGTGTTCGTCTCGCTCACCGCACCCACCGACGCCACCGACGTGACCCCGATCCTGCGCGACGGCGACAGTATCGCGCGCGACGCGACCGCCGCGGCCGCGACCATCGAGGAATTGCTCACGACCGCGTCACTGCTGGTCAACGGCGGGGCCATTCGCAACCTGACCAATATCGTCAACGGTCTGGGTCGGGCGGTGGGGGATCGAGGCGATCACGTCGCCGCCCTGATCGAACAATCGACCCGGGTGGTGCAGGCGCTGGCCGCCCGTTCGGAGGACATCCGCACGACCCTGACCGAGATCGACCGGCTCACGGCTCGATTGCACGAGCAGGCGGGCACCATCGACGATCTGGTCTTCGCGACCGGTCCGGCCCTTGCCGTGGTCAAGGACAACGCGGATCAGGCGCTGGCACTGGTGCGACGGGTGGACGAGATCAGCGGTCAGCTGATGCGGTTCCCCGGCTTGAACGGCAGCGAGGGCATGGTCGCCGATATCAACCGGATCGCGGCCGAACTCAACGCCGCCGCGACCGATCCCAACGCGAGCGTGGCCGCCATGAACGCGATGCTGGGTCCGGTCATCGCGATAACCAACGGAACCGCCGCCAGTGTGGACGCCGACGGTCAGGATCTCGCGATCGGCGCGCTCCCGGATGTGAACCACAGCGGCGATCCGCTCAGCCGGATCCCGGACGGTTCCGACTGGCAGGCATTCGTCGGCACCTTGACCTACACCCTGCTCAAGTTGCAGGCGCAGATCACCGGGGGCCGACGATGACTACCTCCACTCGCACGGGCGGTTCCGGCGTGAACCCTGTCGAACTGCTCGCCCGCGCCACGGTGACGACCGTTCGCGTCGCCAGGCAACGCCGCAACACGCTGTCGGCCGTCGCGCTGGTTCTGCTGATCGTGGTCGGCAGCGGCTACCTCGTCTTCGGGGCGCTCGGCGCCGATCCGACGGCGACGACGATGAAGGTCCGCATCCATCTGGCCGATTCCGGCGGTCTGCTGTCCGGGCGCGAAGTCAGCCTGCGCGGTGTCCCGATCGGCAAGGTCGAATCGGTGGAGTTGAGCGATACCGGGATCGTCGCGGTCGCGGAGGTCGACGCCGACACTCGCGTGCCCGCCGACAGCGAGGTCCGGGTCGCGGGCCTGTCGATGGCGGGCGAGCAGTACCTCGATTTCCGCCCGACCCACGACAACGCGCCGTACCTGCGCGACGGCGCCGAGATCGCGGTCGGGCAGACCTCGACGCCGACACCGATGTGGAAGACGCTCTCGTCGCTGGATACCGCGCTGGCGCAAGTGAATCCGGCCGATCTGGAAGCCATCGTCAAGGAACTGGGCGTGAGCCCCGAGGGACCGGGCAAACTCGCGGATATCGTCGACGGCGGAGTCTTCCTCATCTCGACCCTGGATTCGGTGCTCCCGCAAACGGTGAGCCTGCTGAAGGACAGCAAATCGCTGCTGGCCACCATCGATGACTTCGGCCCCGGCCTGCGTACCTTCGCTCAGAACGCCAAGAGCGTCATGAGCGGAGTCGAGGCGAAGACCGGCGGATACGTCGAACTGCTGGGAGCGGCCCCTGGCACCTTGCGCGCGTTCGACGCGGTACTGGCGCAGAACGCCGGGAACGGAGCCGACCTGCTGGCGAATCTGGCGGTGGTCGCCGATGTCACCGGTAAACGCGTTCCCGCCTTCCAGGAGTTCTTCTTCCCGACCGAGCGCGCCGGTTCCACGTTGGACGGAATCATGGTGGCGTTCCACGACGGCGGGATCTGGGGTCTGGTGAACCTCTACCCGCGCTACGTCTGCGATTACGACCTGCCCCGGCAGGCTCCGTCGCGGCCGGATTTCCCGGAGCCGTACCTGTACACGTACTGCCCGAACAACGACCCCTCGGTACTGATCCGCGGCGCGCGCAACGCGCCGCGACCGCCGGGGGAGGAGATTCCCGGCGCTCCGCCGCCGGGAGAGCCCGCCGACAAGCGGACGGCGCCGTCGCCGACCGGTCCGGAATCACTTCCGCTGACCTTCGGCGGTCCATCACTGCCGCCCGCCCCGCCCGCGCCGAAGCGATGAGGCGAAGGCAGTCCATGCAAGGAATAACCACACGCGAGGAAACACTATGAGCGACAACGACACCGGCAGCTCCGTCGCGACGAAGGAGAAGTCCGAGGGCGCGACCGCCGAGACCGAGGCGACCGGTCAGGACAGCGAGGCGACCGCAGCTACGGTGGTGCTGGACAAGCCCGCCGCGGCGAAGGTCTCGGACACCGAGGCCGCCGAGCCGCCGACCGATGCCGATGCGTTGCCGCCCACGGCCGGTAAGTTCTCACGGCTGTCCCTCGTGATTCGTATCCTGATTCCGCTCGTCTCCCTGATCGCCATCGTGGCACTGGTCGCGGCCGGTGTGCTCGGCTGGAAACTGAAGCAGGAGCGCGACATCGACGCGGCGGGTGAGGCGGGACTGGCCGCGGCCCGCACCTACGCTGTCACTCTGACCAGCGTCGACTCGAGCAAACTCGACGGTGATTTCGCGGCGGTCCTGGACGGATCGACCGGCGAGTTCCGGGATATGTACACCCGTTCCAGCGGACAGCTGCGCCAGCTGCTGCTGGAGAACAAGGCGACCGGCAAAGGCACTGTGCTGGACGCCGCCATCAAGTCGGCGACCGAGACCAAGGTCGAGGTTCTGCTGTTCATCGATCAGACGGTCACCAATTCCGCGTCGGCCGATCCGCGAGTGGATCGCAGCCGGGTCGTGATGACGATGGAACTGGTCGACGGCCGCTGGCTGGCCAGCCGCGTCTACCTGCCCTGATTCGGAGCGAATCGGCTGGTAGTGCGGTTGCGCACTCATGAGAATGAGATTCCCACAACTGAATAATGATGTTATCCTTCCACTGGTTGCTTCGATGTTTCAGGAGTTCCGCACATGACTGATTTCGATACGGTCGATTACTTCACCGACCAATCCCTGGTCCCGGATCCGCACCCGTATTTCGATCACATGCGGGCGAAGTGCCCCGTCACGCAGGAGCCGACGTTCGGCGTGTACGCGGTGACGGGCTACGAGGAAGCGGCCGAAGTTCTGAAGAACTCCGCCGAGTTCTCCTCGGCGATCGCGGTGGGCGGTCCTTTCCCGCCCCTGCCGTTCGCGATCGAGGGTGAGGACATCACCGGCCTGATCGAGCAGCATCGCAGTCAGCTGCCGATGTACGAGCACATGGTCACGATGGACCCACCGAATCACACCTACGCGCGTTCCCTACTCAACCGGCTACTGACGCCCGCCCGGTTGAAGGAGAACGAGGACTTCATGTGGCGGTTGGCCGACCGCCAGATCGATGAGTTCATCGCGCAGGGCAAGTGCGAATTCCTCGCCTCCTACGCCAAGCCGTTCTCGCTGCTCGTCGTCGCCGATATGCTCGGCGTCCCGGAGGAGGACCACGAGGCGTTCCGCATCGTGCTCGGCGCTCCGCGTCCGGGCGCCCAGGTCGGCGCGCTGGACAACGAGATCGTGGCGAGCAACCCGCTGGAGTGGCTCGACGAGAAGTTCAGCGCCTACATCAGCGATCGGCGCGAGAACCCGCGCGACGACGTGCTCACCTCGCTGGCGCTGGCGAAATATCCAGACGGCTCCACCCCCGAGGTCATCGACGTCGTGCGTTCGGCGACGTTCTTGTTCGCCGCCGGTCAGGAGACCACGGCGAAACTGCTGAGCGCGTCGCTGCGGGTACTGGGCGACCACCCCGAGGTGCAGGCGCAGTTGCGTGCCGACCGCACCTTGATCCCCGCCTTCATCGAAGAGACCCTGCGCATGGATTCGCCGGTCAAGAGCGGTTTCCGGCTGGCCAAGCGGGCGACATCCATCGGTGAGACCGAGATTCCGGTCGGCGCGACCGTCATGGTCTGCCCCGGTGCGGCCAACCGTGATCCGCGCCGGTTCGACAACCCGCACGAGTTCCGTCTCGACCGGGCGAACTTCCGTGAGCACATGGCCTTCGGACGCGGCGTGCACTCCTGCCCCGGCGGCCCGCTGGCCCGCGTGGAAGGCCGAGTCTCCATCGAGCGGATCCTGGATCGGCTCGGCGACATCGGTATCGACGAGGAGAAGCACGGTCCCGCCGGTGCGCGCGACTACACCTACGAGCCCACGTTCATCCTGCGTGGACTCAGCGACCTGAACATCACGTTCAACGCCAATTCCTGACATCACCAACGAATTTCCCGTGGCGGTTCACGTCGACCGCCACGGGCACGACGACGAATAGAGGTATAGAGATGAGCGGACGGGTAGAAGGAAAGGTCGCCTTCATCACGGGTGCGGCGCGTGGTCAGGGTCGTAGTCATGCGGTGCGTTTGGCGCAGGAGGGCGCGGACATCATCGCGGTGGATGTGTGTGCCTCGGTCAGTGGTACGGATTTGATTCCGGCGTCGACGCCGGAGGATTTGGCCGAGACGGCGGAGTTGGTGAAGGCGCAGGGGCGTCGGGTCGTGACCGCGCAGGTGGATGTGCGTGATTTCGATGCGTTGTCGGCTGCTGTGGCCGGTGGTGTGGAGGAGTTGGGTGGGCTCGATATCATCGTGGCCAATGCCGGTATCGGTAATGGTGGTCAGACGTTGGATCAGTTGAGTGAGGCCGATTGGTCCTCGATGATCGATATCAATCTGGCGGGTGTGTGGAAGTCTGTGAAGGCGGGTGTGCCGCATCTGTTGTCGGCGGGTAGGGGTGGTTCGATCATCCTGACCAGTTCGGTGGGTGGTATCAAGGCGTACCCGAATACGGGTCATTACATCGCGGCCAAGCATGGTGTGGTGGGGTTGATGAAGACGTTCGCGGTGGAGTTGGGTCAGCATTCGATTCGGGTGAATTCGGTGCATCCGACGAATGTGAATACGCCGATGTTCATGAACGAGGGGACGATGAAGTTGTTCCGTCCTGATCTGGAGTCGCCGGGTCCGGAGGATATGTTGCCGGTGGCGCAGTTCATGCATGTGTTGCCGATCGGGTGGGTGGAGCCGGTCGATATCAGTAATGCGGTGTTGTTCCTGGCGTCGGAGGAGGCTCGTTACATCACGGGTTTGCAGATGACGGTGGACGCGGGCAGCACCCTCAAGTAGGGGCAGTACGCACAAATCTCGACGATTTCCGGGGCGCATATCGCGTCCCGGAATTCGTTCGTTCACAGGCATATTCGTGAAGCGGTCGGCCGGGCACCCGGTCCCGCCGCTTCTCCGGAAGGGAATGGAGGCACACTGTGCGCTTCGGACTGTGTGTGCCGTGTCTCGGTGAATTCGCCGATCCACGGCGGGTCGCCGAATTGGCCCGGCGCGCCGAGGAATCGGGCTGGGACGGCCTCTACGTGTGGGACCACGTGGTCTTCCCGTTCGGAGCCGTCGAAGTGGCCGACCCCTGGGTGCTGCTGACCCTGGTCGCCGCCGCGACCGAGCGAATCTCCTTCGGCCCCTTGGTGACTCCGATCGCGCGGCGCCGGACCGGGACGCTGGCCAGGCAGACCACCTCGCTGGATCGACTCTCGAACGGTCGCCTCGTCCTCGGCGCGGGACTCGGGTTCACGCTGGAAGCCGAATACGGCACCTGGGGCGAACCGATCGAGCCCCGTGAGGTCGCGGCCCGCCTCGACGAGGGCCTGGACCTGCTCACCGCGCTGTGGTCCGGCGAGCGGGTCGATTTCACCGGCGAGCACCTCACCGCCACCGATGTCACCTTCCTGCCGACGCCGGTCCAGCGGCCACGCCCGCCGATCTGGATCGGCGGCAACTGGCCCAGTCGCGCGCCCCTGCGCCGGGCGGCGCGCTGGGACGGTTTCGCCCCGATGATCATCGGACCCGACGGTTCCTTCGCGCCGACCCCCGAGATCGTCGGCGAGATGATGCGGATCATCGGCGCGCATCGGGAGAGTTCGACACCGTTCGATATGGTCGTGACAGGCCGGACTCCGGCCGACCGGTCCGCCGAAACCGTCGACAAGGTCGCCGCGGTCGCCGCGGCGGGCGCCACCTGGTGGCTGGAGGGTTTCCATCCCGGACCGGGCGAGTACGAGCAGGCGTTACGCCGAGTAGAGACCGGCCCGCCGCGCGAGTTCGCGGCCACCGGGCCCAGTGAGGAGCAGTCAGCATGACCGAAACGGCGCGAGAGCACGCCGCCGTGACCGACGACGGTCCCGACCTCGAATCGTCGGTCCAGCGCATGCTCGACATCTTCGATGTGCGGCCCGCGGGCGAGAACACCTTCACCGGCACCAGCGACGGCGGCTCCCGCAAGGTGGTCGACGGCACCCAATTGCTGGCCCAGTCGATCGTGGCCGCCGCGAAACTGCTGCCGGGCAAATCGATTCGCTCGGCGCACGTCGTCTTCGCGCGTGCCGCCGACGCCGACCTGCCCGTCGAATTCGCCGTCGACATCACCCACGAGGGCCGATCCATCGCCTGCGCGGAAGTGGTGGTGCACCAGGGTGCGCGCCGCTGCGCGTCGGTGACGATCCTGGCCGACGTTCCGTCGCCGGATGTGATCCGCCACCACGTGCCGCGTCCCGCCGTCGCCGGACCCGAGGAGGCGATCGAGGCCTGGATGCCGATGACGGGGCGTCGACTGCGGATCGTCGATGTCGCCGACGTGAACGATCCGGACGAGGTCGGCCCGCCCGAACTGCACGCCTGGCTGCACTACGATCCGATCCCCGAGCGCGACGATCTCGCCAAGGCCCTGCTCGCGCATTTCACCGGCCACCTGTCGGTGTCGACGACCATGCGCGCGCATGCCGGAGTCGGCACCAGCCAAGCGCACCACACCATTTCGACCGCGGTGATGAGCGTGACGGTCAGCTTCCACGAACCACTCGGCTGGGACGGCTGGTTGCTCTACTCCCACGAGAGCACCCAGGTGGGTTCCGGAATGTCCTACGTCCGCGGCCTCGTGCACACCGAGGACGGCAGGCTGATCGCCTCGTTCACCCAGGAAGCGCTCATCCGCCCGCTCGCAGGCGATGTCTCCGCCATCCCCGCCTCGGCACGGCTCTGAGCACCCGTACGGAAAGGACCATCCGATGAGTTCACCATCGCTGCAACCCTCCGCCTTCGACGAGCGACCCGACTACCGCGTGGACATCCATCGACGCCGCAACCTGGTCACCGCCCACCTCGGCGACCGGCTGATCGCCGAGACCACCCGTCCGCTTCTGGTCGATGAACAGGACCACGGCCTGGTCTTCTACTTCCCCCGCGAGGACGTGAAAGTCGAACTGCGCCCGGACGAGTCGGTATCGACCCGCTGCCCCTTCAAGGGCCAGGCCAGCTACTGGCGTTTCGACGGCGACGGCGAAACCCCGCTGTGCTGGAGCTACGACGACCCCATCCTCCAGGTCGCGCGCCTACAGAACCACGTCGCCTTCTACCAGGACACCCTCCACGTCCGCCTCGGCGTCGCCACCCCCGCCGTCGTCGGCTATCCCCCCAAGAGTTGACCCGCGCGGGCGGGCTGTGCTGCTCCGCCACGCGTTCCCGCCGAAGACCACGACAACCCCGTGCGCATCACGCGCACGGGGTTGTCGTGTGTCGGATCAGGCCAGGTCGTACCGGTCGAGTTCGGAGACCTTCACCCACGCGCTGACGAAGTCGCGGACGAACTTCTCCTTCGCGTCGTCGGTGGCGTAGACCTCGGCCAGCGCCCGCAGTTGCGAGTTGGAGCCGAAGACCAGGTCGGCCCGGCTGCCGGTCCACTTGACCGTGCCGGAGGCGTCACGGGCCTCGAACGTTTCGGCGTCCTCGGAACTGCCCGAGACCGGCGACCACGTGGTGTCGAGATCGAGCAGGTTGACGAAGAAGTCGTTGGTCAACGTCTCCGGGGTGTCGGTGAGAACGCCCAGCGTGGACTGCTGGTAGTTCGCGCCGAGCACCCGCAGGCCGCCGATCAGGACCGTCAGCTCGGGCCCGCTCAGGGTGAGCAGGTTCGCCTTGTCGACCAGCAGGTATTCGGCGGGCAGCCGGTTACCCTTGCCGAGGTAGTTGCGGAAACCGTCGGCGACCGGCTCGAGCGCGGAGAACGACTCCACGTCGGTCTGCTCCTGGGTGGCATCGGCGCGGCCCGGGGTGAACGGTACCTCGATCTCGAATCCCGCACTCGCGGCGGCCTTCTCGACCGCGGCCGCGCCACCGAGCACGACGATGTCGGCGAAGGAGATCCTGGTGCCGCCCGACTGCGCGGCGTTGAAGGCCTCCTGGACGCCCTCGAGCGTGCGGATCACCTGGGCGAGCTCGTCGGGCTCGTTGACCTCCCAGCCGATCTGCGGCTGCAACCGGATCCGGCCGCCGTTCGCGCCGCCGCGCTTGTCACTGCCGCGGAACGACGAGGCCGCCGCCCACGCGGTCGAGACCAGTTGCGAGACGGTCAGACCCGAGGACAGGATCTGGTTCTTGAGGGTCGCGATGTCATCGGCTCCGACGAGATCGTGACTCACCGCGGGGATCGGGTCCTGCCACAGCAGGGTCTCCTGCGGGACGAGCGGGCCGAGGTAGCGCACCACCGGACCCATATCGCGGTGGGTGAGCTTGTACCAGGCCTTGGCGAACTCGTCGGCGAACTCCTGCGGATGGTCGAGCCACCGGCGGGTGATCTGTTCGTAGATCGGGTCGAAACGCAACGCGAGGTCGGTGGTCAGCATGACCGGCGTGTGGGTCTTCGTCGCATCGTGGGCGTCGGGCACGGAGCCCGCTCCCGCGCCGTCCTTGGGGATCCACTGCCACGCGCCCGCGGGGCTCTTGGTCTTCTCCCACTCGTAGCCGTACAGCGTTTCGATGAAACTGTTGTCCCAGGCCTTCGGGGTGGGCGTCCACGCGCCTTCCAGACCGCTGGTGATCGCGTCCTTGCCGACACCGGTGCCGAAACTGCTGCGCCAGCCCAGTCCCTGCTCCTCGAGCGGCGCGGCCTCGGGCTCGGGACCGACGAGGTCGGCCGGACCGGCGCCGTGGGTCTTGCCGAAGGTGTGTCCGCCCGCGATCAGCGCGGCGGTCTCGACGTCGTTCATCGCCATCCGGTGGAACGTCTCGCGGATATCGATCGCGGCGGCGAGCGGATCCGGATTACCGTTGGGCCCTTCGGGATTGACGTAGATCAGGCCCATCTGGACCGCGGCGAGGGGGGCTTCGAGATCGCGGTCGCCTGAGTAGCGTTCGTCACCGAGCCAGGTGTGCTCGGGACCCCAGTAGACATCCTCCTCGGGCTCCCACTGATCGACCCGGCCGCCACCGAAACCGAAGGTCGTGAAACCCATGTCCTCGAGCGCGACATTGCCCGAGTAGACGAACAGGTCGGCCCACGACAGCTTGCTGCCGTACTTCTTCTTGACCGGCCACAGCAGACGCCGCGCCTTGTCCAGGCTGGCGTTGTCCGGCCAGCTGTTCAGCGGTGCGAACCGCTGCATGCCCGCGCCCGCGCCGCCCCTGCCGTCCTTGATGCGGTAGGTGCCCGCCGCATGCCAGGCCAACCGGATGAACAGCGGGCCGTAGTGGCCGTAGTCGGCGGGCCACCACGGCTGCGAGGTGGTCATGACATCGATGATGTCCTGCTTCACCGCGGCCAGATCGAGGGTCTTGAACGCGGCGGCGTAGTCGAAATCCGCGCCCATCGGATTCGCGACGGCCGGATTCTTCTGCAAGATCTTGAGGTTGAGCTGGTTGGGCCACCAGTCGCGATTTCCGCCGCCCTCGGTGGGGTGCGCGCGCAGGCCGGAGATCACCGGGCAGCCGGGCTCGGTGTTGGCTTCCGCTATCGGCGGATGTTCCTCGGGCATGGCAATTCCTTCCGAAAAAGGGTGTGATCAGGCTGTGATCACATCCGTGATGTGGTGCAGCCGGGGCACAGGCCCCAGTAGATGACTTCGGCTTCGTCGAGCTGGAAACCCTCGAAGCCGTTGTCGTCGGCGGCGTTCAGGCAGGGGGTGTCGCCGACGGCACGGTCGACGTCGACGATGAGCCCGCAGGAACGACAGATGAGATGGTGATGGTTGTCGCCGACCCGCGACTCGTAGCGGGCCGAGGAGCCGGACGGCTGGATCCGTCGCACGAGTCCGGCGGCGGTCAGGGCGTGCAGCACGTCGTACACGGCTTGCCGGGACACCCCGGTCAGCGCCGTGCGGACGACTCCGTAGATCGTGTCCGTATCCGCGTGCGGGTGCGTGCGTACCGCATCCAGCACGGCGATCCTGGGCTGGGTCACACGCAGGGCAGCCGCTCGCAACTGCTCTGGGTAATCCGGCGTCGTGGACACCCTGACACTATGACTCGCTTTTCTGGAATGAGTCAAGAGTTTGTCCGATTCGATTTTTCGGAGAGAGGGAATACCCGGTCCTCGCCGGTTCATCCATCGGGGCGATGCCCGATCGGATCGTATCGAAACACCGCGTGCCTGTTCGGGTTTCGAGGTGAGGTTCCCGGGTATTCGCCGATCGTTCACGTCGATGGGACCGGAGCGAGCGGAGAGACCGCACTCTCATCGGCAGCCCTACGTGGTGTGGTGTGCCACCCGGCACCGCTACCTGTCAGAGGAAAGCGATATGAGTCGAATCACAGCATCCACGGCGCCGTCGTCGGCGTCGTCGTCATCGCGAGGCGGTGTGTCCGCGACAGCCGGACGGTTGACCCGCAACAGCGTCTTCGAACGCTTCGCCCGCGCGGGGTTCATCATGACCGGGATCGTCCACCTTCTCGTGGGCTACATCGCCATCAGGCTCGCGTTCGGCGGCGAGGGCAATTCCGCGGACCAGTCCGGCGCCATGGCCGAACTCGCGGAGAAGCCGGGCGGCGGCGTCGTGCTGTGGGTGGGAGCGGTCGCGTTCGCGGCGCTCGGGCTGTGGCGGCTGATCGAATCGGTCGTCGGCAGCTCGTCCAAGCCTCGTCCCGACAGCACGCAATCGCTGATCTTCCACCGCGGCAAGGCGTTCGGCGAGGCGGTGCTGTACTTCGTCTTCACCGTGTCCGCGATCTCGTTCGCACGTGGCAGCGGCAAATCCAGCGGCGAACAGAACTCCGGGCTCACCGCCCGGATGATGCAGAGCACCTCCGGCACGATCGCCCTCGTCCTCATCGCCTTGGCCATCATCGCGATCGGCGGCTACTACCTGTACAAGGGCGCCACCCAGCGGTTCGTGAAGGATCTCGACGGTAGCGTCGGCTCGGTGACGCGCAAACTCGGCACCGTCGGATATATCGCGAAGGGCGCCGCGATCGCGGGCATCGGTGTGCTCGTGATCGTCGCCACCACCCGAGCGGAGCCGGACAAGGCCTCGGGGCTCGACGGGGCGTTGAAAACCCTGGGCGCGCAGCCCTACGGTGTCTTCCTGCTCGTCGTCGCCGGCCTGGGCATCATCACCTATGGCGTCTACAACTTCGTCAGGGCACGGCACGCGAAGATGTGAGTGTTCTGTTCCACGACGACAGAAGCGATGGCGCGTCACCGAACCGGTGGCGCGCCTCGTTTCGTCGGGATCGCCTGTTCTCGGGTCGTCGGCCCACCGTGAGCGCCACCGATACGCGAGAGGATCGCCGACGCCAGCGCTTCGGCGGCCTGCTCCGGAATCCAGTGCCCGATGCCGCCGAGCCGGACGAATTCGTAGTCACCGGTGAGGAAGTCGCCGCACCTCGCCGCGGCTTCTCTGGTGACCGCCATGTCCTCGTCGCCCCAGACGAACGTCGTCGGGACCGAGACGGCGGGCACCTTCGCCCAATCCGAGCCTCGCGCCCGATACCAGTTCAGCGCCGCGGTCATCGCTCCCGGCTCCGACAGCACCGCGATATGCCGATCCGCGAGCGCGGCGGGCACCGCGTCGCCGAAAGCCAGCCGTAATGCCGCCCCGCCATCGGCGAGCAGGAGTTCCGCGTCGAGACTGCCGTCGTCTATCGAGGTCATGTACCCCGACAGTTCGCGTTGTCGCGGGTCGTGTTCCATCGAATACGCGAAGGCCGCGGGATGCGGCACCGAGACCGCGGTCAGCGACGCGACGAGTTCGGGGTGCTCGGCCGCGACCGCCCAGGCCACGATGGCGCCCCAGTCGTGTCCGACCAGGTGCACCCGCCCGGCGGGCAGTGTCGCGCACAGCCCGAGCGCGTCGTCGACCAATTCGCCGAGGCGGTAGGCGTCCACCTCGGACGGCCGCGCGGTCGGCGAATACCCCCGTTGATCCGGGGCCAGTGACGCGATGCCCGCCGCCGCCAGCCGTCGCGCCACGTCGGTCCACGAGGCCGCGCTCTGCGGGAACCCGTGGAGCAGTAAGGCGTAGGCCGAGGTGTCGCCCGCGGGTGTCTCGTGGACGGTGAACCGGTGCTTCCCGGCCTGCCGCGGCGTGGGCGTCGTTGCTGTCACGTCCACAGGTTAGTGTCACCCGGGCCGACTGTATACACCTGTCCGGATAACTGTATGGTCAACGGCCGAACGGTCGCGGCTCCGTCCATCGGGGAATCCGAATACCCGGAGCCGCAGCCGAACTCAGGCGTCGGACGAGACGCTGACCGTCGAGCCGACCCGGGGGAGTCCCAGGTTGTCGCGCAGGGTGGTTCCCTCGTAGTCGGCGCGCAGGACGCCGCGATCCTGGAGCAGCGGCACCACCTCGTCGACGAATTCGTCCAACCCGGTGGGCACCAGATGCGATCCGAGAATGAAACCGTCGGAACCGTCGTTCTGGACGAACGCGTCGATCTTCTCGGCCACCTGGGCTGCGGTGCCGACCAGCGGACCGCGCTCGAACTGGTCGATCACCACCTCGCGCAGGGTCAGCTTCTTCGTCTCGGCGACCTGGCGCAGTCGCTCGACCGTCGCGAACCGGTCCTGGTGTACGAAGGCGCGACCCCGGATGATCGGCGGGGCTTCGGGATCGGGGTCGATATCGGGGACCGGACCCTCCGGGTCGTAGCCGGACAGGTCGCGATTCCAGATCTGCTCCAGCAGGATCAGCGCGGTCCGGCCGGTGACCTGCTCGTTGCGGACGGCGTGGTATTTCTCGACGGCGTCGGCCTCGGTGTCGCCGAGGACGAAACTCGCCGACGGCAGGATCTTGATGTCGTCGGCGGCGCGTCCGGCGGCGACGGCGCGCGCCTTGATGTCGCGGTAGAAGTCCGCGGCCTCGGGCAGCTTGCCGTACGGGGAGAAGATGGCGTCGGCGTTGGCCGCGGCGAAATCGCGGCCCTGCGGCGAGACGCCCGCCTGGAGGATCACCGGCCTGCCCTGCGGACTGCGCGGCACCGTGAACCGGCCGGAGATGTCGAACTGGTTGCCGTGGAAGGCGAATGCCCCGGCATCGGCGCGGGCCAGGAACCGGCCCGATTCCTTGTCGGCGACGATATCGTCGGCGTCCCACGAATCCCACAGGGCGCGAACAGCCTCGAGTGTCTCCTCGGCGCGCACGTAGCGGTCGGCCGGATCGAGGAAGCCGCCGCGACGGAAGTTCTGGCCGGTGAACGCGTCGAAGGAGGTCACCACGTTCCAGGCGGCCCGCCCGCCGGACAGGTGATCCAGGCTCGCGAGCTGGCGCGCCAGCTCGTAGGGCTCGTTGAAAGTGGCGTTGATGGTGCCCGCGAGTCCCAGATGTTCGGTGACGGCGGCGATCGAGGCCAGCACGGTGAAGGTGTCGGGCCTGCCGATGATGTCCTGGTCGAAGATCTCGCCCGCGCGTTCGCGCAGGATGAGGCCCTCGGCCAGGAAGAAGAAATCGAATTTGCCGCGTTCGGCGGTCCTGGCGGTGTGTTCGAAACTGCTGAAATCGATCTGGCTGCCCGCCTCGGGATGCCACCAGGCGGTGTGATGGTTGACGCCGCCGAGGTAGGCGCCGAGGATGACCTGCTTACGTGGGGTGCTCACGGTGACCTCGCTCAGACAGTCGTGTAACGGTTGGGTGCGGTGGCGGACAGGCCGAGCAGCGAACGCAGCGACCCGTCCGGGTAGTCGGCGCGGAACGCGCCGCGCCGCTGGAGGGCGGGGACGAGCCGGTCGGCGATGGCGGTCAGGTCGTCGACGGCGACGCCGGGACGCAACCGGAATCCGTCGGCGCCCCGTGCGCTCCAATCGAGCAGCAGGTCGGCGAGATCGTCCGCGCTTCCGGTGAAAATCGCGGCATCGGAGGAGAATTCGCTTCCGGAGAGTTCGTCCAGACGTGCCAGGCGCTGCGCTCCCGACCCGTCGTCGGTGTCGAGGAAGACGACGAGATCGGGGTAGACCCGCAGCGGTTCGCCGCCGCGTTCGGCCCGTGCCGAGGCCGCCGCGACCTGTTCCACGACGGGACCGGGGCCGGCCCCGCGCCCCGGGGTCACGAACACCACATCCGCGACGCGGGCGGCGAATTCGTAGACCAGCGGGGAATGGGCCAACGCCGTCACCACCGGCTGCCCCTGGGGCGGACGCGGGGTGATGGAGGGGCCGCGCACGCTGAAGAAGCGGCCTTCGAAGTCGATGTAGTGCAATTTGTCGCGGTCGATGAAGCGCCGGGTCGACACCTCGCGGATCTCGGCGTCGTCCTCCCAGCTGTCCCACAGCCGGCGCACCACCTCGACGGCGTCCACGGCTTCGTCGAACAGATCGTGCACGTGGGCGGGATAGACACCGGAACGCAGCGCTTCGCCCAGTTCGGCGGCGCTGAGATCGGGCACGGTACGTCGCCCGAAATGCGCGGCCTCCTGCGCGGTGCCCGACACCCGCACCTGCCAGCCCGCTCGGCCGAGCGAGGTGTAGTCGAGCGTCGCCAGCGCCTTGGAGACGTGGAACGGTTCGGTATGGGTCGTGGTCACCGTCGGTATCAGGCCGATCCGGCGCGTGACGGGGGCGACGCGCGCCGCGATCAGGTGGGCGTCGATCCTGGCCCGCACCCGGTCGACGGCGTCGTCGGCCGGAGTGTGCGGCGGCCCGGGAATCGTCAGGGTGTCCTCGATGGTCACGAAGTCGAGCAGTCCGCGCTGGGCGGTGGTGACCAGGTCGGTCCAGTAGCCGGGACCGAACAATTCGGCGGGACGTGAGTTCGGCGCTCGCCAGGCGGCCGGATGCCAGCCTGCTCCGTCGAGCGCGACGCCGATATGGAGTGGGTTCGGTGCCATCGTCTCCCGTTTCTGTGCTGCGTGAAGGCTGTGTCACTCAACGCGCGAATCCGCGCCTCCCGGGATCCGCGCTCGCGGCCGCTGCCGGGCGGTCGGCGTCGTCGCACGCGCCGCCGCGTCGCGTCGACCTGTTCCGCCTGGCCTTTTGTCGGACGAAGACACCGGCGCGGTTCTCGTCGACGAGGCTGTCAACCGTTGAAATCAGGTCGATCGCGGGGAAATACGTTGTCCCCGAGCAGAATCGGATCGTAGCCATCCCGAGATGGGTGCTCGCCGCGGCTACGGATCGCGATGAGCGCAACCGGTGCCCCGTGTTCCTGAGGTCGACTAGCTTCGTAGGTTCGGGCGACGACGTGGAGGAGTGCGGTGACCACTGAGCGGACCATCCACCTCGAGACCACCGGGCACCCGCTCGACGATCCCGTCGGGGCCTCGCTCCGCGGCGCGCACCGCCGATTCGCCGAGCGAGCGGGCCGGATCATCCGCTACGACCCGCAGGTCGCAGGATTCATCGCCCATCCGCCGGTGCCCGAGGCTGAGGACTGGGCCGATCTGGCCGGATTCCTCGGACCGGACGGCACCGCGGGCCTGCGCGGCGAGAGCTACGCACTGCCGTCGGATTGGACCGTCCTCCAGGAACTCGACTCGCTACAGATGGACGGCACCGCTTTGCGCGTAGCCCATGATCCTGAACTCGAGGTGCTCACCGCCGACGACGTTCCGGCGATGCTCGAATTGATCGCCCGTACCGAACCGGGTCCGTTCTTCCCGCGGACGATAGAGATGGGCGCTTACCTGGGCCTGCGGATCGACGGCAGGCTGGTGGCGATGGCGGGGGAGCGACTGCGCCCACCGGGCTGGACCGAGATCAGCGCTGTGTGCACCCTCGCCGAATTCCGCGGCAGGGGTTTCGCCTCGCGCCTGATCCGTGCCGTGGGCGCGGGCATCGGGGAACGTGGCGAGCGGCCGTTCCTGCACACCCTCGCCTCGAATGTCACCGCGATACGCCTGTACGAGAACCTGGGATTCAAGGTGCGTGCCCGCGCGAAACTGACGATCGTCCGGCCGCCGGTGCCCGCGCCCGGCGTGAATTGATCCACCGCGGATCACGCGCGCGCCGTCGGTTTCATATCCCCCGATTTCCGTAATTCGAGTCGGTTCGGCAATTCTCCGGAATCATCGAAATTGTTCCGGCGAAAGCCATTCGAGATCGTTATACGCCCACGATCGAAACAGCGGACGCTCCTTTCTCAGCCGTGTCAGGCTTTCGCGTGGCGCACGTTGATAAAAACACTGGCACGTCACGGAAGGAGATAGTTTTGGCAAAAGAGGATTCCCATATCGGAATCACCGCCGAACAGGTCGCTCGTATCTCCGAACACGGCATGTGGGACGCCGACGGTTCGGTCCGGCCCGAGGCGGTGCGGATGGCCGCGACCCTGGTCGACGCGGTCCGGGCGCGCAGTGCCCAGGGGCGGGTGCCCGACGAACTCGGCGATGTCGTCGAGCGGGCACTGAACATGGTCGTCCCGACATTCCACCGCGTCCCCGGCGCGAACGGTGTCGGGCTCTCGGCGCACATGTTGCAGCAGATCACCACTCGGCCGTGTCCGCTGGTCGTCATCCCCGCCGGGTGGACGCCGGTGGGCTGGCCGCTGTTCGAGTACGCCTATCTCACCCTCGCGCTGAAGGGCTACCACGTGGTGGCCTACACCCCGCGCGGCATCGGCTGGACCACCTTCCCCGGGACGAACAAGCCGTGGATCGGCACCTCGGAGGGCACCGTCGACGTGGCGGGTCCGCTCGACCGCGAAGACGGGCGCAAGGTGCTCGACTTCGCGATCGAGGCCCTCGCGCCGAGCAGGGTCGCGTTCTTCGGCGAGTCCTACGGTTCGGGCATCAGCCAGTTGGTCGCCGCCGAGGACGACCGGGTCGACGCGGTCGTCGCGTTGAGCACCTGGGGCAATCTGGCGACCAGCCTCTACGACAACGGAACCCGTCACACCAGGACCGTCGCCGCGCTGCTCGATCTGACCGGTGGCGACCGTGCGGACAAATTCGACGCCGACACCCTCGAGATCCTCACCAGGTTCGAAGAGGGCGGCGATATGGATCCGGTCGTCGAATGGGGCGAGGAACGCTCGCCGGAGAACTACGTCGGCGGCGCGGGTCCGGTGCCGACCTTCTTCTGCAACACCTGGCACGAGGGCCTCTTCCCGCCGAATCAGATGCTGCGAACCTTCCAGAAGCTGACCGGACCCAAGCATCTGAGCATGTGGATCGGCGATCACGCGGTGCCGGAGGGCCCGGGCCTGATCGCGCCCTCCCTCACCCCGAACGTGGCCCTGCGCGAGGCCTACGCCTGGCTCGACCACTACCTCATGGACGAGGACAACGGCGTCGACACCTGGCCGGAGGTCACCAACCAGGTCATGTTCACCTACGTGACGACTCCGGCGGGCGACAACGGCGACCACGTCATCATCGAACCGGCTCGCCGCGAACAGAAGCGGTCGTGGTCGGCGGTCACCACCGATACCGAGACGCTGATCCTGACCGGTGCGCACGGCAGCGGTGACGGCGCGCTGCTGCCCGAGGCCACCGCCGACACCACCGGGTGGCGGCGCAGTTTCTCGGTGGGCAAGGAACCCGAGATCGTCGCCATGGACGCGATTCTCAGCACCGGGCAGCGGGAGTGGGAGGGCAATCCGAAGCCCTACCGGGTCGACGAGATCGACCGCGGCCACGCCCTGGTGTGGTCGACCGAACCGTTCGCCTCCTCCCGGCGCATCCGGGGAATCCCGAGGGTTCGGCTCGGCATCGACAGCACCGAATCCGCGGCGACGGTGATCGCCTATCTGCTCGACGTCGACGCCGACGGCGTGGGCCGGATGATCACCCACGAACCGATGACGGTCTCCTCGGGGCTGCCCGCCACCCCCGTGTGGGAAATGCAGGCCGCGGCCTACGACATATCTCCCGGCCACCGCCTGATGGTGGTCGTGGACAGCAAGGACCCGCACTACTCGACCGACAACATCCTCGACGCGACGATCACCGTCGGATCTTTCGACGGCGCCGCGTGTTTCGTGGAGATTCCGCTCGGCTGACACGCTCGTGGCCCGGATCCGTCGAGGATCCGGGCCACGGTGCGTTCGTTGTCAGGGAACGACGATCGGGAACTGCGGGTCGGGGGTATCCAACAGATCCACCAGCGTTTTCAGCACCGCCGGATCACCGTCGACGCCGATGCCGTCGAGTCCCTTGCCCACCAGCAGTTCGAGCAGTTGCTCCTTGGTGAGGTGCAGCGTCAGATCGGCCGCGCCCCGCAGCGGAGCCGCGGTGGTGTGCGCGCGGTGGGTGAGCGCGCCGTTGGACAGGGTGAGCCGGATGACCTTGCCCTCGTCGACGAGATCCCAATCCATGGTCAGCGGCGAATCGGCCGCGCGCGGACCATCGATGCGGACGGCGAGGGAATCGATGATCATGTCGACGGGCAGGGCCGCCATCATCTCGGGGCCGGTGGTGTTGATATCGGTCGGTGTCGTGCCGTTGCGCAGTTCGTGGGCGCCGACCAGGTAGAAGTTCCGCCATGTCCCGTTCTCGGCCCCGCTGCCGAGGCGCTGGTATACATCGGCCAGTGCGCGCTTGGCGTCGTCGTTGCCGGGTTCGGCGAAAACCGCGTGGTTGAGCAGGGTCGCGGCGAACCGCAGATCACCGTCGTCGGCGTAGGCGCGGCCCTTGGCGACGATGGCGTCGATCCCGCCGTAGTCGGCGACGTAGCGCTGCGCCTGCGGAACCGGGGGATGCTCCCACAGATGCGCGGGATTGCCGTCGAACCAACCCATGTAGCGCTGATAGATGGCCTTGATGTTGTGGCTGGCCGATCCGTAGTACCCGCGGTTGGCCCACAGATTCTCCAGCGCGGACGGGAAGGTGAGTTCCTCGGCGATCTCCGAACCCGTCAGGCCCCTGTTCGTCAGGCGCAGCGTCTGATCGTGCATGTAGGCGTACATGTCGCGCTGTCCGGCGAGCCATGTCGTCCAGTTGTCCCGCCCCCAGGTCGGCCAGTGGTGCGAGGCGAACGCGACATCGGCCTTGTCCGCGAACATTCCGATCGTCTCGTCGAGATACTCCGCCCACACGCGTGAATCACGCACGAGCGCGCCGCGCAGCGTGACGATGTTGTGCATGTTGTGGGTGGCGTTCTCGGCCATGCACAGCGCGCGGCGATCGGGGAAGAGGAAGTTCATCTCGGCGGGCGCTTCGGTGCCGGGGGTCAACTGGAAGACGATGCGGACCCCGTCGATCACTTCCTCCTGCTCGGTATGGGTGATGTCCACGGTCGGCGGGACCAGGCCGACGGATCCCAGGGAGGTGGTCATGCCGAGACCGCAGCCGATCTGTCCGTCGGGCCCCTTCCCCAGCCCGGCTCCGTACATGAAAACCGCGCGCCGGGTCATCGCGTTACCCGCGTAGACGTTCTCGCTCACGGCGTGTTCGAGGAATCCCTCGGGGGCGAGGACCGGCACCGCGGCGTGTCCCGGTGGGATGACACCGCGGACACCGCCGAAATGGTCGGCGTGCGAGTGGGTGTAGATGACGCCGGTCACCGGCCGGTCACCGCGATTCTCCCGGTACAGGGCCAGCGCCGCGGCCGCCGTCTCCGCGGAGATCAGCGGATCGATGACGATGACGCCCTTGTCGCCCTCGATCACCGTCATATTCGACAGATCCAGGTTGCGCACCTGATAGATACCTTCGGCGACCTCGAACAGACCCTGTTTGTTGCACAATTGGCCCTGCCGCCAGAGGCTGGGATTCGCGGTCGGGGGGCATTCGCCGTCGAGGAAGTCGTAGGCCTGTCCGTCCCAGATCACCCGGCCGTCGGAGGCTTTGATCACCGCCGGTTCCAATGCCGCGATCAATCCACGGGTGGCGTTGTCGAAATCGGTCGTATCGTCGAAGTTCAGCGATGCGCTCATATATTTCCTCGTTTCCGAATATGTCGACTTCTCGCGGACGAATACGGCGATGTGGGCCACGGTAGGGAATCGGCGGGTCCGGCGTATCACCCCCGATGGGTGATACGCCGGACGGTGGAATTCGAGGAGCGGTTCACATATCGGCCGGATGCCACACGGCCATGGCCCAGATGGCGGCCACCTTCACCGTGATCACCACGGCCGCCCAGCCCGGATAGTGCGGCAGCCACGCGAAATCGGCGACGATCGATGCCATCGCGCAGATCACCGCGCCGATCCGCGCCCAGGTGCGCCCGACGACCGAGCCGACACCGCAGAGGATCAGCGCGGCGCCGAGACCGAGGTGGATCCATCCCATCGCGCCCGCGCCGAGCCGGTAGACGGCGGCGATATCGGCGAGCACCACGTGGTCGCCCGCGAAGCAGAGCACGCCGAGCAGGATCGACATCGTGCCCGCCGCGATCAGGAACACCGCCCACGCGATGGCCGCGACCGAGGCCGCCGCCTGCCGCGAGGACAGCCCGGCCTCCTCGACGTAGGTCACCGGCGGCACCGAGGCCACGGACGGGCGCGGTGTGCTCGGCATGGCGTGGTGGCCGCGGTAAATTCGCTGTCGCGGAGGCGAATTCATCCCCGAATAGCGCACCGGGCTCATACATCCCGGGCACAGTTTCTCGTTGACCATTACGGCATCGTCGGGCTTCCTCGCGCGTGGCGCCTCATCCGATTCGGGTGAGCACCGCCGCCCCGGATCACGGTTGTCGCACGTGCGCGCGGCGGTCACCACGATCGTGATCCGGGGCGGCGGCGAAACCGATCGATCACCCCGAGCGGGTGAGGCGCCCGCGCGTGCGTCGCGGGCATAGTCGCCCTCGAACCCGTGCTCGGAAGGAGTCGGAGATGACCGCACCGGACAACCGCCACGTGCGGCAGGGCCTCGCCGCCGGTACCTCCATCGGCGCCGCGATCCTGCTGATGGTGCTCGGCATCGTGTCACTGCTGCAAGGTATTTCGGCCGTCGCCGAGGACGAGGTGTTCGTCACGGGCATCGACTACATCTACGAATTCGACCTCACCACGTGGGGATGGATCCACATCGTGCTCGGCGCGCTCATCATCGTCTGCGCGTTGGCGCTGGTCACGGGCACCGCCTGGGGACGCGGCGCGGCGATCGGATTCGCGTCGCTGTCGATCCTGGCCAACTTCCTGTGGCTGCCCTACTACCCGCTGTGGTCGGTGCTGCTCATCGTGCTCGACGTCGTCGTCATCTGGGCCGTGGTCACCTGGCGTCCCCAGCGCTGAGGTGACGTGCGGTATCGGTGACGGACTCAGCGAACGGGCGGTGTGAGGATGGCACGCTGGACGGTGTTCGAATCGCTCGCCGGATACCGCAGGCAGTGGCTGCGCCCCGATATTCTCGCGGGCCTGACGGTATGGGCCGTCCTCGTGCCCGAAGGTCTCGCCTACGCCTCGATCGCCGGGGTGCCGCCGGTCGTCGGTCTCTACGCCGCGATCCCGTCGCTGGTGCTCTACGCGCTCGCGGGCAGTTCACGACACCTCGTGGTCGGTCCGATGTCGGCGACCGCCGCGCTGTCGGCCGCCATCATCACCCCGATCGCCGGGGCCGACGGCGGGCGCTACATCGCCCTTTCGGCCGGACTGGCCATCGCCACCGGTCTGCTCGGTCTGGTGGCGGGCGCGATCCGATTGGGTTTCGTCGCCGCCTTCATCTCCGAACCGGTCCTCAAGGGTTTCATCGTCGGACTGGCGCTGACCATCATCATCGGCCAGGTGCCGAAACTGCTCGGCATCGACAAGACCGCCGGTGATTTCTTCGACCAGCTGTGGGGGGTGCTGACGGGGCTCGGCGACCTGCACTGGCAGACCGCCCTCGTCGGATTCCTGAGTCTCGCCGTGGTCGTCGGCCTGAAACGTTGGCTGCCGCTGATACCGGGATCGCTGCTCGCGGTGCTGCTCGGCATCGCGGCGGCATCGGTTTTCGGTCTGGACGACCGAGGCGTCGACATCGTCGGCCACATCGATGCCGGACTGCCCTCGGTCGGATTGCCCGACGGCGTGGCCTTCGGCGATTACCTCGATCTGCTCGGGCCCGCGGCGGGGGTGCTGCTGATCGGTTTCGCCGAGGGCCTGGGAGCCGCGAAAACCTATGCCGCCAAACAGGGTTACCAGGTCGACCCCAACCGGGAACTCGTCGGGCTCGGCGCGGCGAATCTCGGCGCGGGACTCGCCTCGGGCATGGTCGTCAACGGCAGCCTGTCCAAAACCGCGGTCAACGGTTCCGCCGGTGCCAAGACACAGGTCAGCGGCCTGGTGGTGGCCGGACTCACGGTATTGACCCTGCTGTTCCTCACCGGCCTGTTCGAGAAACTGCCCGAGGCGACACTGGCCGGTGTGGTGATCGCCGCGGTGATCGAGCTGGTCGATTTCCCCGCGCTGCGACGGCTGTACCGGGTGTGGACGGTGCGACTCGGCGGGATCTACGGCAAGGCGGCCCGAACCGATTTCACCGCCGCGGCGGCGGCCATGATCGGCGTCCTCGTATTCGACACGCTGCCAGGTCTGTTGATCGGCATCGGGATCTCGATCCTGCTGCTCGTCTACCGCAGTTCCCGGCCGCATATCGTGCCCGTGGTCCGCAGCGGCACCCTGTGGCTGGACGCCGACCGTCATCCCGACCTGCCCCAGCGCCCGGACCTGCTGGTAGTGCGGGTGGAGTCGGGTCTGTACTTCGCCAACGCCGACTACGTCCGCGACCGCGTCGAACAGCTGTGCACCGACCGGACACGATTGGTCGTGCTCGATGCCGAGACCTCGCCGACCATCGACGTGACCGCCGCGATGATGCTCTCCGACCTTCGCGACAGTCTCGGTCGCCGCAGGATCGACTTCCGCATCGCCCGCTACATCGGCCAGTTCGGCGACGAGTTGGGGACCGCGATCCCGCACGACATGGCGATCACGGTCTTCGCGACCGTCACCGACGCCGTCGCCGACCTACCGGAAACCCCGGCCTCCTCCGACGGCTGAGCCGCCCGCGACGACGACCCGGTTACGCGTTCGACTTCTGGTAGGCCTCGACGACCTCCGCCGAGATCCGGCCACGGCTCGAGACCTCCATGCCGTTGCTTCGCGCCCACTCGCGAATGGTCTGGGCCTGCTCGCGATCGGTGGCCTGCCCGGAGCCGCTCTCGCCGCGCGGCACCCGGCCCGCCTTGCGGGCGTGGGGCGTCCACTGTTCGAAGATGCCGCGTAGTCGCGCGCCGTTGAGTACCGACAGGTCCATCTCGTAGTCCACGCCGTCCACGGCGAAACGCACGGTCTCCTGAGCCTCGGATTTGCCGTCGTAATCGTCGACCAGCTCAACGGTGACCTTGCGCGCCATTCCATATTCCTTCGACGATCGACCCGAACGATGAGACGTCATCGTAGCCCGAATGCCGACTTCGCTCCTGCGGAGCGTCCGTTACCCGATCGGTTCCGGGGGGAAACATGCCGTGCATACCTTCGAGGTCATCGCATATCCGAGAGGAGTGATCCGCCATGCCGGTTCCCGACGACCTCGCCGCCGACTACGCCACCGCCGGATTCGGCGGCGAACTCACCCCGGGCACGAGGCCCGCGTTGATTCTCGTCGACCCCGCCCGCGCCTACGTCGATCCCGGCTGCTCGCTCTACGCCGGGGTCGACGAGCCGGTCCGTGCGATGCGCGCCCTGCTCGCCGCCGCGCGACGGGCCGGAATCCCGGTCGTGGTCACCGAGGTCCGGTTGCGCGCCGACGGCGCCGACGCGGGCCATTTCTTCCGCAAGTCCGGTGGTCTCGTCGCGTTCTGCGAGGGCAGTCCGTTCGCCGATTTCATCGAGGGACTGGCCCCGAACGCGGACGAATTCCGGGTGACCAAGAGCTATCCGAGCGCGTTCTTCGGCACCACCCTGCATTCCTATCTCACCGCCCAGCGCGTCGACACGGCGGTGATCGCGGGGCTGTCCACCAGCGGATGCGTCCGCGCGACCGCGTTGGACGCGTTGCAGCACGGATTCGTGCCCATCGTGGTCGAAGACGCGGTCGGTGATCGGGACCGTCGCGTGCACGAGGCGAACCTGTTCGATATCGCGCACAAGATCGGCGAGGTGTGGGCACTGGATCGCACGGTGGACTACCTCGGCGGTCTCGGCCCGCGAGCCGACGCCGTTCTCACCGGCACGGGATGAGAACGGCTGTCACGGTTGTCACGGACGCGCGGCCCACCGGCGCAAGCCGCGCGGTCTGCGCATCATCAGGACACCGAGTGCGGCCACGGCGATACCGCGCGGCGCTTCGTAGATGAACCCGGACAGTCCGGCCGTCGCGGGAATCGGCAGGAAGAAGCCGACCATGCCGAGCAGGGTCAGCACCGCGATCCAGCGTGGCACCGCGCGATTGCGCAGCAGGGTCGCGCCGAGCAGACCCATTCCGGCCAGCATCACCAGTCCGCCGACGGTGTTGAACAGCATGAACGCGGTCGAGTCGATCATGTTGTCGTTGTCGGCGATCAGATGCGCGGTGTCCGGATCCGACGCGAACGGGTAGGCGACGAACAATTCGACGGTCAGGTGTCCGGTGGCGGTGACGATATTGCCGACCAGATAGGTGAGTGTGCCGAGGAAACCGGCCGGGCCGAGTCGAGGCCGCAGCCACGCGTACATACCGGGCAGGCCGAGCACGAGCAGCACGGTCCCGAGTCCGAGCAGGGTCTGCGCGATCGGCGTTCCCGGACTGGTCAACGCCTCGACGGAATGGCCCTTACCCGCGACGATCGGATGCAGGGTGCCGCCCGCGACGCACAGTGCGCCGCCGATGGTCAACGCGCCGCCGCACATTCGCAGTACAGTTTCGCCGGACGGGCTGCCCGTGCGCGCCCGGTCGTCGGTGGTGGTCGGTGTCGGCAGGAGTTCGTTCGTGGTTGTCATGAGCCGAGGATCGGCGAGGGCGCTGGTGTGACGCTGGTGCGTGCCTTGTCCGGCGACGTCGCGCGGGTCCGGCCCGCGATCGCGGTGCTCGGGCCGCTGGAGGTGAGCGGCCCCGACGGTGTCCGGATCGCGGTTCCCGCGCGAAAACACGCGGAACTGCTCGTCATCCTCGCCGCCGAGCGCACCACGCGCAGCGCCGGGTATCTGTGCGAACTGCTGTGGCGTGGGAATCCGCCCGACAGCGCGCTTGTCACGTTGCAGGGCTATGTCTCGCGGTTGCGCAGGGCGTTGAAACCGCTGCCCGACTTGCGCATCGACACCGACACCAACGGCTACGTGCTGCGATGCGACGGATCGGGTACCGACCTCGACCTGCTCGATGTGTGGTCGCGCGACGCGCGGGCCGCCGTCGCGGACGGCGATATCGGGCGCGCGGTCGAACTGCTCGACCGGGCGCTGGGGCTGTGGCGCGGTGACGCCCTGTCCGATGTCGACGATGTCGCGGAACTGGCGCCCGAACGCGTCCGCCTCGACGAGTTGCGGTCCGAACTGGTCGAGCTGTGCGCGGAGGCCCTGATCGTGCTCGGCCGCGCCAGGCACGCGGTGACCTTGCTCGCCGACGAACGCGAGCGCCATCCGTTCCGGGAAGGCACGGCCCGGCTGCTCGCGCTCGCGCTGCGCGACTGCGGCCGGATCTCGGAAGCGCTCGATGTGCTGGTCCGGCTGCGCCGTTCGCTGCGCGCGGAGTTCGGACTCGACCCCTGCGCCGACACCGTCCGGGTGGAGACCGAGATCCGCACGGTCCCGGCCGCGCCGACGGTCGAGGCGGTCTCGGCGCTGTACGGGCGCGGCGATATCGCGGCGGTTCTCGATCGGGCGTGGCGGCGGTCTCGGCAGGGACTGACCGTGGTGACGGTGCGCGGCGCGCCGGGGATCGGCAAGACCGCCGTGGTCGAGGACGCGGTGCGCCGCCACGGCGGCGCGGCCTATTTCACCGCCGCCGTCGGTGGTTTCGGCGCCCAGCCGCTGGCGACCCTGACACCGTGGCTGGACCAGGCGGCACTGGCGGGCCGTGTGGTCCCCGATATCCCGACCCCGCGCGCGCTCGCGGCCCTGTTCGCCGATATCACCCGCGAGACCGGCCGGATGGTCGCGGTCATCGACGACGTGCAGTGGGCCGATCCGGATTCGGTGCGGATGATCGCCGCCGCCGTGCGGGTGCTGCGCGCGCACCCGATCCTGCTGCTGCTCACGATCCGCGGCGAAGCGCTGCCCGCCGAAACGGCCACCGCGGTGCAGTCTCTGCGGGCCGCGGGCACGCATGTCACCGTCGACCTCGCGCCGCTGTCCGACACGGCCGTCGCCGAGTTCGTCCGCGCCGAACTCGGCGAGGTCGGTGCCGCCACGCACCCCGATATCGTGCGCGACAGCCTGGGCAGTCCGTTCATCGCGGCGCAACTGTGCGATCTCGTGCGGGCCGGTCGCCCCGTCCACGGAACCGGCGCGGTCACCGCGATCACCGCGGCGAAACTGGGCGCCGTCACCGAAGCCGCGCGCGAACTCGCCGAACTGCTCGCCGTACTGGGGGTTCGCGTCTCCCTCGGGCTCGCCGCGGCCGCCGACGGCACACCGCGTTTCGACGAGGGGGTGGCCGAACTCGTTGCCGCGCAGATCGTCTCGGTGACAGACAATACTATCGGCTTCGGACACGAACTGGTGCGCGACGTCGTCGTCTCCGGGCTCGGCGCCGTCAGGAAGGCGTCGCTGCACCGGCGGATCGCGGACACACTGGCGGTCTCGCGCCCCGACGACACCGCGTCCGCCGCGCTGCACCGCAGTGCCGCCGCCCTCGATTCGATCGACCGCGCCGCCGCGCTGGCATGTGCCACGGCGGCACGGGACGCGCTGCGTCGCGACGCGGTCAGCGATTGCGCCGATTTCGCGGCGCGCGGCATCCGGCACGCCGAGCCGGGCGACGCCGAACTCCTCGTCGAACTCGACTGCCTCGCCGGACAGGCGCACCACCGGCTCGGCCACTACGACGCCGCCGCCGAATCCTTCGATCGCGCGGGCAGACGTTGCGCCGAACGCGACGACCGCACCGCGCTGGCACGCACGGCGCTGCTCGCCGCACCGCGCGGAGTCGCGGGCTACTTCTCCGGATACGGTGTGGTGCAGACGGGTTCGTCGGCGCTGCGGGCGCGAGCGCTGGCCCATCGGCAGGATCTGGACGCCGATCTCGTCGCCGAGGTGGAGGCGATCGAAGCGGCGGACCGCGCGATCCACGGCGCCGAGGGCGATCTCGAGGTGCTGGCCGCCGCGCGTTCGCGCAGCGCGCCGGGACGCCGGTCGTGGCGGCAGGTGCGCCTGGCCGAATTCATCTGCACCTGGGAGCCGACCACGGTCGCCGAGCGTCGGGTGATCGCCGAGGAATTGGAAGAACTCGCGGGCCATGATCGCGAAGCGCTGGCGACGGCGATTCATCTGCGCCGCGTCTGCGCGCTCGAGTCGGGGGATATGCGACTGGTCCGGCGGCTCTCGGCCGAATTCACCCGGCTCGCCGCCGACGGCGGTACCGATCTCGCGGCGACCCAGCTGTGGTGGCAGGTGATGCTCGCCGTGCTGCGTGGCGACTACGAGCAGTCGCGCACGCTGATGACGACCTTCGCCGACGGACTCGGCGCCGTCGACGGCCCGGCCCGCCTGCTCGCCGAGGCCTCGCTGCTGACCAGCAGTTCGATCGAACTGTGGCATCGGGGCCGCCTGCGCGAGGCGCTGGCCGACGCCGATCGCATGGCCGAGGATTTCGACGAGGATTTCGCGATCGTCGTCGCGATGGCCGCCGCCGAGATCGGCGATCACGAACGCGCCATGCGGTTGATCGAGCAGGTCGTCGCCCTGCCGGGGCGGTTACACGGGCCGCGACTGGTCGTTCGGGTGCCGTTGCTGCTGGAGGCGCTGCTCGTGGTCGGTCAGCACGCCCCGGACCGTCGTGACCGCGTGGTCGAATTCGCCGCCGTCCTGGCGCCGCTGACCGCGGGATGGGGCGAGACATTGATCGTGCAGTGGCCCGGCCTGGTCTGCCTCGGACCGTCGGGCCTCTACCGAGGCACTGCCCGTGGCATGCTCGGTCGCGCGGGTGCCCGCGCGGAGGTGGTCGCCGCGATGCACCGCGCGCGGGCACTCGGCGCGCGTCCGTACGAATCGCGGGCGCGAGATCGGTTGACGCGCTGGCCCTTCGCCGACACCGAATAACCGAGTCGGGTCCGGGACCATCACAGCGATGAACCCCGCGCGGTGAGGTCGCGCGTGGTTCGAATCGGACCGATGCCAACCCTGTACCTGGGTGAACGCGTGCCCCAGGCTCTCGGTACCGCGACGCGAACGCGCGCCGCCGATAGTCCGAGGAGAGTTCGAGTGAGAGCGCACAGCAGGTTCCTGACACCCGGGGTCGTCACCGTCGTCACCGCCGTCGCGGCGATGCTGCTGACCGCGTGCGGCGGCGGGAGCGAGGTCCGCGAGTCCGGCGGTGTGCCGGTGCTGCGGTATCAAGGCTGGGCCTCGCAGGTCGTCATTCCCGAACTGGCCGAGGATCTCGGTTACTTCGAGAACAAGGTGAAGCTCGAATGGCAGGGCAACACCATCAGCGGACCGCAGGACATCCAGTCGGCGGCGACCGGTCAGGTCGATTTCGGCGGCGCGTTCGGTGGCGCGGTGGCCAAACTCGGTCAGGCGGGCGCTCCGATCACCGCGGTGATCAACTACTACGGTTCCGACGCGAAGACCTTCACCGGCTTCTATGTGCCCGAGAACAGCCCGATCAAGACGCCGAAAGATCTGCTCGGCAAGAAGATCGGGGTCAACACCCTGGGCGGCCAGGCCGAGGCCGACGTCCACGATGTGCTGAAGAAGAGCGGGCTCGACGAGGAACAGATCAAGTCGGTGCAGCTGGTGGTGCTGCCGCCGCCCAACACCGAGGACGCGGTGCGGCGCGGGCAGGTCGATGTCGCGGGTCTGTCGGGACAGTTCCAGCAGCGCGCCGTCGCGAACGGCGGACTGCGCGCCGTGTTCACCGATTACGAACTGTTCGGTGCGTTCAACGGCGGCCAGTACGTCTTCCGCAACGACTTCATCGGTAAGAGTCCGAAGAGTGTCGAGGCATTCGTCGGTGGGGTCGCCAAGGCGATCGAGTGGCTGCGGGCGACCCCGCGCGAGGAGGTCATCGCGCGGTTCACTCAGATCATCGAGAAGCGCAAGCGTGCGGGTGAGGACACCGCGTCGGTGAAGTACTGGCTGTCGGTCGGCGTTCCCGCCGTCAACGGCGTCATCGCCGACGCCGATCTCCTGCGGTGGGAGAGTTGGCTGCGCGACACCGGCGCTATCACCGGCCCGTTCGATCCGGCCAAGCTCTACACGAACAAGTTCAATCCGAATGTGAAGTAGCTCGGCGGTCGGATCCGGCACCGATGAGGTGGACCGGATCCGACCGACGCGGTTCAGGATCGTTTCGCCGGCGTCGCCGCGAGGACGGCGGTGACCCGGTTCGGCCCTACCGGGCCGACGCGGCCACCCGGCCGCGCGGAATTCAGTGTTCCCGCAACAGCATCCCCGCCCCTTCGGCGACCCGGTCGTCGAATCCGTGCTCGCGCAGGGCGTGCCACAGCGTCGCGGCATTGATGGCGATGACCGGCTTGCCGAGTTCGGCCTCGAGCCGGTCGGCCTGCGCGACGAAGGACAGATTGGTGCCGACCTGGACGACGGCGTCGGCGTCGGCACTGTCGATCTCGGTGACGACCTCCGCGATCCGTGCCGCGTCCACGCGGGCGATGGCCTGGGCGGTCGGGCACCGCAATCCCGTGATCGCGGTGACCTCGAATCCCGCCTCGGTGAAGAACCGGGCGACTTCCCGGTCCGCGATCGGCTGATAGGGCGAGAACACCGCGATCCGGCGACATCCCAGTTCGCGCAACGCCGCCCGGCAGGCCGAGGCGCCGGTGGTCACCGGCAGTCCGGTGCGTTCCCGCAGCCTGCGTTCGAACGATTCGTTGCCCGCGACACCGCCCCAGAACGTCTCCGCCGACATCCCCATGACCATGCGGTCGGGTTCGGCGGTGAGCACATCGCGAACGGCGGTGTCGATGGAACCGCGGATCTGTCCGAGCAGGGCGGTGAAATCCTCGTCGTCGCCCATGACCGGATTCGGGATGTACATCGAACCGGCGCGGTAGCTGACACCGTCCAGGCCCGCGCGCCAATAGTCGTGTTCCACCACGGTATTCGTGCTCGGCACGATCACTCCGAATACCGCTCGCGTGCCTACCGCGTTGGTCATGGGCCGGTCTCCTCGAGATGTCGGACGGATGTCGGGGTCAGGGCGCGCTCGACGGCGCGGTGTGCGCGTTCGCGGTCGATCGGGTGGTCGAGCAGCAGGGCGTCGACCAGCAGCGGCGACACGATCGTGGTGGCGGCTTCCTCGATATCGGCGTCGTCGAGTACAGCGTGCCCGTGGAACGCGGCGTGGAACGGCGCGAACAGGTCACCGACGTAGCGGCGGCGCAGTTCGGCGCAGGAGGGATCGGTCGCCGAGGCGGTGACCAGCGCGCGCAGGAAGGCGGCGACGGGCTTGTCGCGCAGGCGATCACACAGTCCGTCCACTTCGGCGTGCAGATCGGCGGCGAGGTCGCCGGTCGGCCGGACCGGGGGATGGGGGGCGACGGCGATGAGCGCGGCGAGGAAATCCCGCGGTGTCGGCCAGTGTCGGTAGACCGTGGTCCTGGCCACCCCGGTGACGGTGTGCAGCCGCGCCGGAGTCAGGGCGACGGCGCCCTCGGTGAGGAGCAGTTCGAGGGCGGCGGTGAGCACGATCTCCTCGGTGTCGGCGGAAGGGCCGGTGGGGCGGCCGGGTCTGGTCACGAAATTAACGATACATCTTGTATCCGAAAATAATAATTGCTACGTTCCGTATCGGAAAAGCAACGCAGTCCGCGAGGAGAACGTCATGCGACCCCATGTCGAACTGATCGACGAAAAAGATCTGATCTGGCACAACGCCGAGTTCCAGCACGCCGACGGCACCGCCGAACAGCGCAACCTCAGCTACGACGAGGAGGACGGTTCGGCCTCGCTCAAGGTGCGATTCACCAGCGACTGGTCTCGGCCCGCCGGTGTGCACCACGCCGGGACCGAATGGTTCGTGCTGTCCGGCAGTGTCACGATCGGAGACACCGAACTCGGGCCGGAGGGTTTCTGGAACGCGCCGATCGGCGTGCTGACACCCCCGATCACCGTCGCCGACGGCACCGAGATCCTGCTGTTCCGCGAAGGCGGTGACTGGCATTTCGACCCCGCCGAACAGGATCGCGAATTCGTCCGCCCCGACCAGGAACTCGTCGTCCTGCACACCTCCGAGATGCCGTGGATCGATGTCGAGGACGGCAGTCCGATGCGCTTCGATCTCGGGGGAACGCCGGTGCCCGGCCTGTACATCAAGCTGCTGCATCGCGACGTGACGACCGGGTTCTACAGCCGTCTGATCAAGGCCAAACCCGGCTGGCGGGAAGTGCCGCTGGCCCATCACCCGTGCAGCGAGGAGGCGTACTGCCTCGACGGCGGATTCGACTACAACTACGGAAAGATGTGGCCCGGCGCCTATTTCTGGCGCCCGCCGCTGATCCGGCACGGAGATTTCACCGCCGACGCCGAGCACGGGTGCACCTGGCTGGTGCGGTCCGACGCCGACCTCGTGGACTGGTATACCGACAACGCCCGCGTGGTCATGTCGGGCGATGCCACCAATTGGGGTCCGGGGTATCCGCAGAGCGTCGGGCCGAAGCTGGTCGAGCCGGTGCGTTCGCGTTCGATCGGCGCGTGGGCCGACGCCACCCGTCAGTAGTGCGGCTGGGCGTTCGGCCCGATACATGCGGTGGCGGCAGCGGAGTGGCTGCCGTTCGCCGAATAGTTTCCCAATGCGAAACATTCCGATGACATAAGGCATTGACCAACTGCTCATTCGACTGAAACGATCATGTTGCGGAAATCGAGTTTCGCAGAGAGAAACGGAGTGCAAGGTGTCGCAGACCGATCTGGTGATTCGAAACGCCCGCGTGGTGCGCCCGGGCGACCCCACCACCGACGCTCCGGTGCCCGTCGACATAGCGGTATCCGGCGGCCGCATCAGTGCCGTCGGCCCGAATCTCCCGTCGACGAACGCGGCACGGGAATTCGACGCCGAGGGATTGCTCGCGTTTCCCGGAGTCGTGGACGCCCACCAGCACTGGGGCATCTACCGAGACCTGGCCGAGGACGCCGACAGCGAGAGCCGCGCGTGCGCGCAGGGCGGGGTCACCACCTCGCTCACCTATATGCGGACCGGGCGCTACTACCTGAACCGAGGCGGTCCCTACCGGGACTTCGTGCCGATCGCACTCGAGGCGATGGCCGGGCGCTCCTTCGTCGACTACGCCCTGCACCTGGCCCCGATGACCGCCGAACACATCGACGAGATCCCTTCGCTGGTCGAGGAATTCGGCATCACCTCGTTCAAGATCTTCATGTTCTACGGCGGCCACGGCCTACACGGGCGCTCCGACGACCAGGCCGAATTCCTGATGATCGGCCCCGGCGAACGCTACGACCTCGCGCATTTCGAATTCGTCATGCGCGCACTCGCACGGGCCCGCGCCCGCTTCGGTGACCGGATCTCGCTGTCGCTGCACTGCGAGACCGCCGAGATCATGGCCGCCTACACCGAAATGGTCGAGCGCGAAGGGGTACTGACGGGGCTGCGCGCCTACAGCGCGTCTCGTCCGCCGCATTCGGAAGGTCTCGCGATCACGATGGCCTCCTACCTCGCCCACGAGACCGGACTCGCCGGCATCAATCTGCTGCACCTGACCTCGGCCGAGGCCGTCGACTCCGCGCTGCGGATGGCGTCGGCCTTTCCCGACGTGGATTTCCGGCGCGAGGTGACCATCGGTCACCTGCTGGCCGACGTCGACACCGCGCACGGCATCGGCGGCAAGGTCAACCCGCCGCTGCGTGAACGCGCCGATGTCGAGGCGCTGTGGCGGCATCTGCTCGCGGGCGAGATCGACTGGGTCGTCAGCGATCACGCGTGCTGCCGCGACGAACAGAAATTCGGTGACGACCGCGAGGACGTTTTCGCGGCCCGATCCGGTTTCGGCGGCGCGGAGTATCTGCTGCCCGGTCTGATCGGCGAGGGCCGCAAACGCGGTCTCGCACTGTCGCGGATCGCGCAACTCACCTCGTGGACTCCCGCGCAACGCTACGGCCTGACCACCAAGGGCGATATCGCCGTCGGATTCGACGCCGATATCGCGCTCGTCGATCCCGACGCGCAATGGACCGTGCGGGCGGGCGATTCGGACTCCGCCCAGGAATACACCCCCTTCGAGGGTTTCGACATGAGCGCCAGGGTGACCGATGTCTTCCTGCGCGGACATCACATCTGCCGCGCGGGCCGGGTCGTCGGCGAACCGCACGGCGCCTACCTCCGTCGTTACCGGGCCTGACCGGTGCGGGCCGTCAGCCCGGGGGCGTCCGCCACCGCTCGCCCCTGGCGTGTCTTCGCGGCGACCAGCGTCGGCGTCGTCGCGGTGTTCCTCAATATCAGCGGCCTGAGCGTGGCCTTGCCGACCATCGCGCGCGAGCTGGGAGCCGATGCCACACAGGCCAATTGGATCCTGCTCAGCTATCTGCTCGTCACCACGGCGCTGATCCTGGTGTTCGGCAGACTCGCCGACATCATCGGCCGCCACCGCCTGTACCTGGCGGGCCTGGCACTGTTCACCCTGTCCACCGGCCTGTGCGCGCTGTCGGTCTCACCGCAGATGTTGATCGCGGCGCGGATAGTGCAGGGTATGGGCGCGGCGGCCTGCGTCACCAACAACACCGCGCTGCTCACCGACACCTTCCCCGCCGCCGATCTGGGCCGGGCGCTCGGCTGGAACGTCACCATCGCGGCGACCGCGCAGGTCGCGGGTCCGGTCGTCGGCGGCGCGGCCACCGCGCTGCTCGGCTGGCGCGGACTCTTCCTGGTCTGCGCGCCGATCGGCCTGCTCGCCCTGGTGATGTCGCTGCTGTTCATTCCGCGCCCGGACCGGACTCGCAGGCGGCGTGAACGTTTCGACCTCGCGGGCGCGGCCCTGTCCACACTCGCGCTGACCGCGACCGTGCTGGCACTGACCACGACGGCGGAGGCCGACCCCCGCCTGGTGCGGGTGTGCGGTGTCGCGGCGGTGGTTCTCCTCGTGGCGTTCGTCGTCGTCCAGAGGCGACGCGAACATCCACTGATCGATATCGGGCTCTTCCGGCTGCCGACGATCGCCGTCGCCCTGACGGCCGTGATCGCCAACGCCGTCGCCACCAACGCGGTGGTCGTGCTCGTCTCGCTCTACGGGCAGGCGGGCGGATTGACACCCGTGCGGGCCGGAGTCATGGTCGCGCCCGTCGCGCTCGGCACCGTGCTCGCCGCCGCGCTGACCGCCGCCCTGACCACGCGCTACAGCCCGAGAATCCTCACCGCTACGGGTATGGCGGCCAGTCTGATCGGCCTGATCGGTCTGGCGGCCACCATGACCGACGACGCGAATTCGCTCTGGGCGGTGACACCGTTCCTGTTCGTCATCGGCGCGGGCAACGGACTGTTCATGACACCGAGCACCAACGCCCTGATGCTGGCCGCTCCCGCCGCACGCCGCGGCATCGCCAACGGCCTGCGCTCGACATCGCAGAACCTGGGCACCCTGGTCAGTTCGGCCCTTGCCCTGGCCCTCGGCACCGCGGGCCTGAGCGAATCCGCGCGTCGCGCCGCCATCGACGGAACCCTCGGCGCGATCGGGCAGGTCGACCTCGCGCATTTCGTCGCCAATCTCCGCATGGCCACCGCGGTGTTCGCCGCCGTCGCCGCGCTCGGCATCGCCCTGTGCTGGTTCCTGCCCGGCGAACGTCCGAATCTCGATCCGCTGGGGGACGGCGCGATCGCCGACGACTCCGTGGACCGAGCGTCCGGGGAACGCGCGCACACCATTCGGTGATTCCGAGGACCGGGCCGCGACGTGATCGCGGCGAGTCGCGGATGTGCGGTGGTGTGCTCCTGGCGCGCGGTGCGGGTGCGGATCGCCGGGGAGTTGGGTCCGGTTCCCGGTGCTGGAGAACCTGTCGGTCGCGGGCGATACCGTGCGGGCGTATCGGCTCGAGTACGGAGATCGGAAGTGTCGCATGGGTATGGTCGTCTCGTTCACAGCGGTGGCGGAAGCGCAACTCGCGCGACTTGTCGCGGCACCGGATTCGACGTGGGAACTGTTGCACGAGAGCGACTCCGGTCAGCGCGGACCCAGCGGATACATCGACAAGGCATGGGCCGGGCTGGACTACCTGTTCACGCGGGCGGGGCTTGGCGTCGATCTGTTCGTCGACGGGGAAGCGCTCGGCGAGGACGGGGAGCTCTACGCGTGGTCACCGGCGCTGGTGAGTGCCACCGCCGCGACATTGAAGTCCACGCCGTTCGCCACGCTCGCCGCGCATTTCGACGCCGTCGACATGGATGAACGCGATATCTATCCGCCGATCTGGAAACGGGACGGCGACGATATCGGCCTGGGCTACCTGGGGGAGAACTACACAGAGCTGGTCAGGTTCTTCGTGCACGCCGCGAAATCCGGGTCGGGGGCCGTGATGAGCTTCGGCTGAGCGCCCGGGTCGGTGCCCGGCTTTCGGCCGCCGCGTCGGCGAAGCGGCGAGCCAGATCCGCGAACGCGGCGGTGAGTTCGGCCGGACCGACGATCTCGAAATCGGCGTCGAACCCGGCGATTTCGGCTGCCAGGCCGGGCCAGGACCACGAGCCGAGGACCACCCGGCAGCGGTGCGGGCCGAGTTCATCGACGACGGCCTCGCGGGAGAATTCCAGGACGGTGGACGCGGGCAGTTCGAGAATCACCTCGCCACGGCACGGCCAGTCACCCGCGCCGTCGGACCCCTTGAATCTGCCGGTCACGAACGCGGCGACATCCCCGCCCGGCACCTCGCGCGGGGTGAAACGCGGGCCGGTGGGAACCCGCGGCACGATCCGGTCCGCGCGGAAGATACGCCAGTCGTCGCGATCGAGATCCCACGCGAGCAGATACCAGCGACCGTCCCGGGTGACGACACGATGGGGTTCCACTCGACGCGGTGGTGCCATCTCGAGGTCGTCCGTGCGCGCCGCGGACGCGGGAGCGTAATCGAAACGCAGCACTTCGCGGGCTCGGGCCGCCGCGTTCAACGCCATCAGCACGGTGGCGTCGGCGCGCGGGGCGGCCGGGCGATCCACGGTGGCGAAGTGGACCGCGTCGATCCGGTGGCGCAACCGCGCGGGCATGACCTGCCGCACCGTCTCCAGCGCCCGGGCGGCGGCCTCCTCGATACCGGCACCACTGACAGCCGCGGTCCCCAGGGCGACGGCGAGGGCGACGGCCTGTTCGTCGTCGAACAGCAGCGGCGGTAGTTCCGTTCCCGCCGCGAGCCGGTACCCGCCGTCCGGGCCTTTGCTCGCCACGATCGGATAGCCGAGTTCCCGAAGCCGGTCCACGTCGCGGCGCACGGTGCGCGGACTGATGTCGAGACGTTCGGCCAGCACTGCCCCCGGCCAGTCGCGGCGCATCTGGAGCAGCGAGAGCAGCGACAGCAGTCGCGCGGACGTTTTCGGCACATCTCCGATACTGCCCCGAGTAGCGGACACACCCTGGCCTCTTCTGCTGCGACCGTTGTCCCGTGTCGCCGCGACGGCGACACGAGCCGGTGATCGCGCCGGGAAATATCCCTTCGACGACAGGAATCGATGATGTCCGTCACCACCACCACACACCTCAACTTCCGCGGTGATGCCAGGGCCGCGCTCGAGTTCTACAGGTCCGTTTTCGGTGGCGACCTCGCCGCCGTCACCTACGGCGACGCGGGCGCGGCCCAGGACGGGCCCGAGGCGGAACAGGTGATGTGGGGGCAAGTGCTCGCCGACAACGGCTTTCACGTCATGGCCTATGACGTTCCTGCCGCGATGCCCTACGACCAGGGCGCGAATTCGGTCTTCGTCTCGGTGCGCGGCGACACGGTCGAGGAGGTCACCGAGTACTGGAAAGGGCTGTCCGAGGAGGCGACCGTCGTCGTCCCGATCGGTCCGGCACAATGGGCGCCCGCCTACGGAATGCTGAAGGACCGCTTCGGCGTCGTCTGGGTTCTCGACGTCGTGAGCCACCACAACGGCTGATCGACGGCACGGCTATTTCGCCGCGACGGGACCTCGGATCTGGCGTCCCGCCGCGGCGAACCAGCCGAGGTCGTAGTCCCCGCCTCCGTCGCGGAAGGCGTCGGGCAGTTCGTACCAGCGCAGACCGGGATGACGGTGGTGCACGCCGTGCAGATGGAAATTCAGAGCGAGGGCGTCGAGCGGTCGTGGCAGCCGCAGGTTCAGCGCGTCGCGGGGCGCGTCCAGGTCGGTGCCGTAGTGGTAGGCGTTGTCGGACCAGGAGATGACCACCGCTCGTCCGCCCAACGCCGCCAACAGCATCCAGCAGTGGCTGCCGTAGGCGAGCAGCGCCGCGGCGTAGAGGATCACGATCGCGGCCGCGTCGGTGCGGAAGCGGCGCAGTACCCCGGGTTGCCCGACGCGGGCGAATATCGGCCCGGCCACGGTCTCCGGTGCGTCGAGTCGGCGGCCGAGTTCGCGCACCGCCGCGGCGGGCAACAGCGCGAGCAGCAGCGCGGCGACCTCGAGCAGATACAGTCCGCCGAACAGCCGCGGGTAGTAGCCGAGAGCGGCCCGGAGCCAGGTGGTCGTCGCCGGATCGTAGACCTCGGCGCGCTCCCGGGTTCGGCTGTACCGGTGGTGTAGCAGGTGGCCCGCCTTGAGCAGGACGAACGGCGAGCCGTACAGCACCGCGAGCACTCGGCCGCAGCGGTCGTCGAGGCCGCGCTTCCCGGTCAGGGTGCCGTGTACGGCCTCGTGGATCAACGACCAGAACGGTGTGGTCAGCAGCGTCAGCGGCACCAGCGTCCAACCCCAGGCGGCATCGCGCGGCAGCAATCCCAGCGGCAGTGCGATCAGCTGGAACACCCCGAGCGCGATCGCCACGGCGGTCAGCCACACACTGATCGACCGGTCCGGGCGCACCGGGCGGCGCGGCACGGAAACTGTTCCGGCGGTACGTGTTCGCGCCATCGCGTCGGCCCCCTGGTCCGGGTCGGACTCGTCGATCCACGCATATGGTGCCACCCCCGACCCGGCTCCGCGGCCCGCCACCGCCCCGGGCACGGCCATTTCACCTACCGGTCCGCGAACCGTCACGAACCGGACAGCGAAGACCACTCGGTGTTCGCCCGGAGCCCGGAAAAGATCCGGCTTGCCCGCGGCGCGCGCGTGTGGGCCGTCGCGCGGGATACCGGTGCGGGCGGGCTGCCCGGGGAATCCCGCGCGGAGCGGAACTCGAGCTACAGTCAGCCTCTGCACGGTGGATGACGCGCTTGTTCCGGTACCGGAGGGGTACGCGCCGCATCGAAGAGGTAGTGAACTGAGAGGTATGCGGTGAAGGACCGGTCGGGGGATGCGGTTCGGCGGTTACGGGCACGCGGGCGGGATGTGCTCGACCGGATCGGGCCGAAATTTTCCGAACAGCGGGTGATCGCCGAGGCCGCGAAGTACTGGTCGGCGCGGGCGGACAGGGCCTGGGAAGGTAATTCCCATTGGCGTGACGGCATCCCCGACCAGTGGGAACAGGTCGGGCGTGACCATTTCGCCCTGTTCGGCAAACTGGCGCGGGTGCTGGATCGGGAACCGGCGATCGGCACGGTCGTGGAATGGGGATCGGGCGGCGGCGCGAACGCCGTCGCCTTCGCACCGCACGCGGATCGTTTCATCGCCGTCGACGTCGTGCAGGCCAGCCTGGACGAATGCGAGAGCCGTACCCGCGCGGTGTGTGAGACACCGTTCCTGCCGGTCCTGATCGACGTCGCCGATCCCGAGGAGGCCATCGAGCGGATCGGCCCCGGATCGTGCGACCTGTTCCTGTGCCTGTACGTGATCGAGTTGCTGCCCTCCCAGGAGTACGCGCGCCGCATACTCGACATCGCCGCGGAACTGCTCGGCCCGTCGGGGGTGATGTTCGTGCAGATCAAATACCGCGACAACGCCGACCGCGCACCGCACAAACGCAACTACGCCCGAAACCTGGCATCGCAGACCATCTTTCCGATCGACGCGTTCTGGCAGCTGGCGGTCGCGCACGGCTTCGAACCCGAAGTGGTGTCGCTGGTACCGCGCAACGATCTGGACCACAACTACGCCTACCTGCTCCTCACGCCGTCGAAATAAGACCGCGGCCGGATAGGTCGATCGACCGATGCGACAGGACGGGGCCGACGTACACCATTGGTGACACGGTCTCCATAAACGCTCACCGAGGCTCGAAGACGCAATGCGAATTGCGGACAGCCTTGCCCGCCAACACTTCCGACAGACCGTGCTCGACTGCGCGCCGCGCAGGATTGTCGCACCGATCGAAGGAATCTCATGTCTCATCAACTTCGGTACGGCGCCCGTCGTCGTACCGTCGGCGTCCTCGTGGGTGTCGCCGCCATCGCGTTCGCGACCGTCGGCGGCCCCGCGCTGCCGGTCGCGGGCGCGTCCAGCCATCGCGAGGCGCCCCTGGTCGCCGCCGATCCGGCGGTGGACAACACCGATGTATACGCGTTCGTCAGTCCCGACAAACCGGATACGGTGACGATCGTCGCCAACTGGTTCGGGCTCCAGGAGCCCAACGGCGGGCCGAACTTCTATCCCTGGGCCACCGACGCCAACTACGACATCAATATCGACAACGACGGCAACGGCAAGCCGAACCTCAGCTACCGGGTCAACTTCACCACCGACGATCGGCGCGGTGGCACCACCTTCCTCTACAACAACGGCCCGGTGACCGGTCTCGACGACGAGAATCTGCTGTTCCGGCAGAACTACACGGTGTCGGTCAGCCAGGGCGCCGACGACTGGCGTCCGATCGCGCACGGTCGAGTGGCGCCGTCCTACACCGGGCAGGCATCGATGCCCGACTACGACGCGCTGCGCAAACAGGCGACGACGAGTCTGCCGGGCGGCGGAACCGCCTACGTCGGCGCCGCCGAGGACCCGTTCTTCCTCGATCTGCGGGTGTTCGACCTGCTCTACGGCGGGGACCTGTCCGAGGTCGGCACCGACACACTGGCCGCGTCCAACGTCAACACCGTGGTGCTGCAAGTGCCGAAAAGCGATCTCGCGCTGCGCAACGACGCGACACGAAACCCGGTGATCGGCGTGTGGAGCGACACCGAACGCAAAACACTGCAACTCACCCCGGGCGCGGCCACGTCGGTCGGCGAATTCGTGCAGGTGTCGCGACTGGGCAACCCGCTCGTGAACGAGGTGGTCGTCCCGGTCGCGCTCAAGGACGCGTTCAACAGCCTGTCGCCGAGCAGGGACGCGACCATTCCCGAAGTGGTCCGCCGGGTCACCGATCCCGAACTGCCGAAATTGATCGAGGCGCTCTACAAGGTGCCCGCCCCCGCGGGCCCGCGCAACGACCTGGTGGAGATCTTCCTCACCGGAATCGCCAAGAAGGCGCCGACATTGGACGGCAGCGCGCCGCCCATCCAGGCGGATCTGAATTCGCAGATCCTCAACGCCGACGTGCAGGCCTCGACGTTCCAGCCGTCGGAGATGCTACGACTGAACATGTCGGTGCCGGTGACGGCGAAACCGAATCGGCTGGGCGTGGTCGGCGGGGATCTCCAGGGATTCCCCAACGGTCGCCGCTTGAGCGACGACGTCGTCGATATCGCCTTGCAGGCCATGGTCGGCGCGGCCCAGACCGGCAAACCGGTCGAGGCGCTGGCCGCGGGGGACAAGGTGGACGCCAACGACACGGCGTTCTCCGGGAGTTTCCCCTATGTCGCGCTGCCGTCACCGGGTAAGACCACCGGGGGCAAGGCTGTCGGCCAGACCTCGTCGACGGCCGACACGACGAACACCTCCGTCGCGATGCCGCAGGGCGGGGACGACGACACGTCGGCCGTGCTGCTCGTCGCCGCCGGGGTCGGTGTGGGCGTCCTCGTCGCGGGTGGCGGACTGCTGCTGATCCGCCGTCGGTCGCGTCGGGCGCCGAGCCCGTCGTCGAACGGCTGATTCCGGTGCGGGCGGTGACATCGAGCCGATGTCGCCGCCCGCACCTCTCCGTACCCCTGCCACTCGAGGACTCATGATGTCCGACAATCTCTTTCGCACTTTCCGCACACCTCTACTCGCCCTGCTGGTGCTCGCCGGGTTGATCGGCGCCGCCGTCGGTGTCACCGTCGCGTGGCCGGGCGGTTCGCCGACGGTCGAAACCGTCGCCGCCGATCCGAGTGCCCCCCTGCGCGCGGAGATCGCGCGGGCGAGACAGCAATTGGATCGGGTGCCGGGTAATACGACCGGATGGGCGACGCTCGGCGCCGCCTACGTCGAACTGGCGCGGATAACCGCGGATCCGGAGCACTACGGCGCGGCCCAACGCGCGCTCGACCGATCGATCGAGCTGAAACCGCGGGACAATGCCGACGCGCTGATCGGGTTCGGCGCGCTCGCCAACGCCCTGCACGATTTCACCGCCGCGCGTGACTACGGCGCGCAGGCGCTCGCGCTGCGACCGAACAGCGCCGACGCCCACGGTGTCCTGATCGACGCGCTCACCCAACTCGGCGAGGCCGACGCCGCGACGGCGGCGGTCCAGCGGATGCTCGAACTGCGACCGGGCGTGCCCTCGTTCACCCGCGCCGCCTACGACCTGGAACTGCACGGCCGGACCGACGACGCCGCGGCGGCACTGCGCATGGCGCTCACCGCGGCGACCACCGCCGACCAGATCGCCTTCTGCCGCTACCACCTCGGCGAACTCGCGTTCGATACCGGCAACCTGGATCAGGCCGAAAGCGAGTACCGCGCAGGTCTTCTCGCGTCCCAGGACAACGTGGCACTGCGCCGGGGGATGGCGAAGGTCACCGCGGCGCGCGGGGATCTCGACGGGGCCGTCGAGCAGTACGAAGCGCTGACCGCCGCCGCGCCCCTGCCCGAATACCTGATCGAAATGGGTGAACTGCTCGAAGCGGCGCGACGTCCGGAGGAGGCGGCCGCCGCCTTCCGGGAGATCTCCGAGCGGTTCCATCGGCTCGAGGAACAGGGCGTGACCGAATATATCGACGCCGCCCACCTCGCAGCCGAACACGGCGATCCCACCGAGGCGGTGCGATTCGCGGAACTGGAGTTCGGCCGCAGGCAGAGCGTGATCACCTCGGATGTGCTCGCGTGGTCGCTGCACAAGGCGGGCCGCGACGCCGAGGCGCTCGGCTACGCGGACCGGGCGGCGGCGCTCGGGTGGCGCAGCGCGTCGCTGGCCTATCACCGAGGCATGATCCTGGCGGCCCTGGGCCGGGCGGATCAGGCCGCCGCCGCGCTGACCACCGCACTGGAGATCAACCCGCATTTCTCGCCGCTGCACGCACCCCGCGCCAGGCAGGCCCTGGCGGCCCTGGCCGGACGCTGAGCTCGGCCGTCCAACGGGCTTGACAGCCAGCGTGATTCGGGCCGAGCCCGCCCGCGATACGGTAGGGGGGTGACTGGCGCTTCTCCCCATCTCGACACCGGTAGCGAGCATCGGGGGTCGGCTCGGTCGGGCGGTGTCCCACCCGCGTCCATCCGGGTCACCGAAGTGCTGGCCGCGCTGTCGTTGACGACCGATCTCGCCACCGGAGTCCCGTTCGAGAAGGGGCTGGCGACCTGTCTGGTGGCGACCGCGCTGGCCGAGCGGATCGGCATGGATCAGTCCGACCGGCGCGTCGTCTTCCAGGCCGCCCTGCTCGGCGCGATCGGCTGCACCAGCCGGGCCTCGGAGAACGCCGCGTCCTTCGCCGACGACATCGCCTTCCAGCGCGCCTATCACGTGCTCGACCCCGGTGACGCCCCGGTCTACGCCGCCCAGTTGGCGCAGTTCGGCTCCTGGGCGCCCGGTTTCCAGCCCGCGGTGCGCGAGCGGCTCGTGGAGATGACGCCGGAGCAGGGTTCGGCGGCGGTCCGCTCGGTGTGCGAGGTCAGCCGAGCTCTCGGACCCCGGCTCGGTCTGCCCGACGCCGCGGTGCTCGCGCTGACCGAGGTCAAGGAACGCTGGGACGGTCTGGGAAAGCCCGAACACCTCGGGGGAGAGAATATTTCGCTGCCGGGCCGGATCGTGCACGTCGCCGAGCAGGCGGTGCTCGCCGCGACGGACCTGGGCAGGCGCGGGGCGGTCGACGAACTGCGGCGGCGCGCGGGCGGACATCTCGATCCGGATCTGGTCGCCGCGTTCGCCGCGGGTGAGATCTGGGATTGTCTCGATGTGCCGGACGCGCTCGCCGCGGTCATGGGCGCCGAGCCTGGTGTCCCGGTGTACATCAGACCCGCCGAACGGCTGGAGCTGTGTTCGGCGCTCGCCGTCGTCGTCGATCTGAAAGGCCGCTGGCTGCTGGGGCATTCGGCGCACGTCGCGGGCCTCGCGCACGGCGCGGCGAAACTGTCCGGGCTGAACGCGGCCGATATCGATACCCTCAGCGCCGCGGCCACGCTGCACGATATCGGCCGGGTCGGTGTGTCGTCGGCGATCTGGGATCGCCCCGGACCGCTCGGCGCGGGGGAGTGGGAGCGTGTCCGGCTGCACACCTACTGGACCGATCGGGTACTGCAACGCTGTCCCGGCCTGGCGGATCTGCGTGAGATCGCCTCGGGTCACCACGAATGTCTCGACGGCAGCGGATATCACCGGGGCGTACGCGGCCACGATCTGTCCAAATCCGCCCGAATCCTCGCCGCCGCCGATGTTTTCGCGGCCCTCACCGAAGCGCGGCCGTACCGGCCCGCCCATTCGCCCGACGCCGCGGCCGCGATCCTGATGTCCGCGGCGACGACGGGTCGGCTGGACACGGCGGCCTGTGCCGCGGTCGTGGAGGCCGCGGGCCTGCGGAAACCGCGCACCGAATATCCCTGCGGACTCACCGAACGCGAGGTGGAGGTGCTCCGACTGGCCGCCCGCGGCCTCTCGAACCGCCTGATCGCGGCGGAACTCGTGCTGTCCGAACGCACGGTGGGCCACCATCTGGCCCACATCTACGACAAGACCGGCCGCCGTACCCGCGCGGGCGCCGCAGTCTTCGCGATGGAACACGGTCTGATGCCGGAGTGATCCGCCGTCGCCGGACCTCGCGCGCCGGTAGTATGCGAACAGGATCCCCGAGGCGATACGAGCACCTCGGGGATCCTGTCGTTCACTCCGCTCGAGCGCGCCGTCGCACCGCAAGCAGAACCAGACCCGCGAGCACCGCGACCGTCACCGCGCCGACGATCACCATCGTGTAGTCCGAGTCGTCCTCGGCCGCCGCCGGTGCCGCGCGGGTGACCGGTGCGGGTTCGGGGCTCCCGAAGGTCAACGGGACCGCGGCCAGAATGGCGGTGGGATCGGTCAGGCTGGTCACGGCGATCGCGCAGGCGCCCGCCGCACTCGTGCAGTCCACGCCGCCGACGTCGGCGGCCAGCGTGATGGATGTGCTGCCGCCCTGGGATTTCCAGACCCCCGCCGCGTCGGCGCTACCCATCAACGCGGTCGGCAGGTTGCAGTCGGTCGGCCCCTTGACCAGCGGTTTGCACTGGCCGACGGCCACCATCGGCAGATTCGCCGGCAGCCCTTCGAGCCTGACGGTGACCGATTGGCCGACCGCGACCCCGGTATGCGATTCGACCTGTAGCGCGGGATCGGCCGCCGCCACCGGACTCGTCGCGAGCAGGCCCGCGCCGAGCAGTACGACCGCGCCCGCGCGTAATCGCGTCGTCGTCATACCGCGCCTATCCGAAACTCAACGGAACGGTCGCCATCATGGCGGACGGATTGTTGAGCGCGGTGACGGCGACGATGCAGGCGCCCTCGAACGCGGTGCAGTCGACACCGCCGATACTGGCCGCGAGAGTGATGGCGGTACCGGAATTGGAGGTCCAGTTGCCCGCGTCGTCGGCCTTGCCGAGCAGGGTGCCCGGCAGATTGCAATCAGCCGGTCCCGAGACCTGCGCCTTGCACTGCCCGATCGCCACCGAACCCTGGATCCCGTCGATTCCGCTCAGCGACACATACACCGCCTGCCCCGGCGAGACCCCGGCGGTCTGACTGACCGACAGATACGGGCTCGCCGCGGCGACGCCCGTCGCGCCGAATGCCGCCGCGCAGGTGAGCGCCGCGATGGCGCCGAACCGGATTCGCGTGAATGTCATTTCTCCTCCTGGATTTTTCTCTGATTCGCGGGAATGGTCAGCGCCAGGCCCGTGATGATCGCCAGCAGTGCCGCGGTGGCGAACCACAGCGGTGTCGACGGGCCGGACAGGTCTTCGACGGTGGCCGTACTCGCGGCCACCGGCGTCTGCGCGGTGCCGCCGTGGAATCGCGTTCCGGCGAATCCGATCAGCACGACGGCGGAGTTGGCGGCGAGAATGGATTCCGGCTCGCTGCCCGGCAGCGGCGCGGCCGCGATGACGCATTGCCGCTGGGCGCAGTCGATATCGCGGAATTTGGACCGGGCGGTGAGCGTCAGCTCCGGAAACGTTCCGTCGGCGCCGATATTGACGAAGGTCGCGCCGCCCTCCAGGTCGCAATCGGTGAGCCCGTTGGTATAGCCCTGCTCGCAGAGCCCGACCGCGACAGCGGCGAGACCGGGCCGGAATCCGCTGCCTCGGACGGTGATCCGCTGACCTTCGGTCACACCGTCCTCGGTCCCGACGTGCAGGGTCGCGGTGTCGGCGGGCGCGGCGTGGCCGATCGCGGGCGCGGCGACGAGCCCGGCGGCGAGCAGGGGAGCGAAGACGGCACGGCGCAGCGCGGCGCGCGTGGAGGTGGTCACGAGTGGTCTCCTTCCGAAACGGCGGACTGTGTGCGAGGTTTCGCCGCTACGACGGACCCGGCGGTGACCGATGCGGCGACGATCGCCAGAACGGGAACGACGGTCAGCGTGAGCGCCGTCCCCGCGCCGAATATCGCGCCCAGTGCCTCGGCGACCGCGAGCCCGGCGACGGCGCCGAGCCCGCCCGCGCACACGGCGAGGGCGGTCGGGCGGACGGCGCGGGGATCGGTGGACCGGTCCAGTTCGAGTGCCGCGCGCGCGGCGGCCGCCACGGTGACCGCGAGTCCGATCGCGAGGGTCGACGGTCCGGGGGCGAGGGCGACCAGCAGCGGCCCTCCGGCGGCGACGACCAGGATCAGCGCCACCGAGACCCGCCGCAGCGGCACGAGTACGGCTACCAGGGCCGCGACCGCCGTCGCGCCCACGACGGGCATCTGATCCACCCCGACGACTTCCCAGCGGAACAGCAGCAGATGCAGTGCGGGAGTGACGGTCACGCCGAGAGCCAGACCGGCGGCGGCGTAGCCGAGCAGGACCGCACCCGCCGCCGTCGTGCCGTCGGTGACGGGTGCGGCGGTCGCGGGGGTCATGGCCAGCGGTATCGCGAGCACGCCGAGCCCGGCGGCCACGACCCCGGCCACCATCAGCCCCGACATCGGGTCGTCGTAGGACAGTCGCGCCAGCGTGGCCGCGCCGAGCAGACCGAGCCAGTTCAGCGCGTGCCGGGTGGTGCGCGCGTTCGCGCCGAGTGCGCCGAAGGCCGTTCGGCCGGTGGTGTAGGCGATGCCGGTGAGCGCGCCCGCGGCCAGTGTCGCCGCGGTGAAGAGGGTCGGTTCAGAGGCGACCGCGACCAGTATCAGCGCCGCCCCCGCGCCGATACCCGACCACGCGCCCGCGCGGGCGGCGGTGTGGCGGAACAGTCTCGGCACGGCGAGGGCGGTGAGGCATCCGAGCAGCGCCGCCGTCACCACGACATATCCGACGACCGCGCCCGGGATATCGAGGACGCCGCCGATCGGTTTGGACATCAGGATCAACTGCCCGCCGCCCACCGGTCCCGTGACGGCTGCTCCTGCGGCGAGGGCCCACGCGAGCAGCGTGTCACCCCGGGTGGCTTCGGTATCGGTGGCCGACGCCGAGGCGAGCGCGGTCGAGTCGATCGACGGCTGGACAATGCTGTGGTCGGTCACCTTGCCTCCTGACATGTTCCGCTATGAGAAACGCAGTTTCGGAATGGGCTCAATTGAATCGGTGGCGGAGTGAGAGTGTCAAGGTGCGAAAACGTCCCGAAACACGAACGTTTCATCGGATTTCGCGACCGGCGTGACGCAGCCGACAGACACCGGTCGGTACGGCTGGAGAAACGGACGTTTCCCTTGTAGCGTGGCCGTCGATCGCGTTGCTTCGATGCCGGGCCGCCGTGTCCGGCGCTGTGGAAGGAGGCGCGATGTTCTCCGTCGCACTGGTTGTGCTGTCCCTCGTCGAAGTCGCGACACTGGTCGCGCTCGGGCGACCCGGCACGGGTGTGCGCCGTCGCCTGCTGATCTGGGCGGTCGGCCTCGGATGTGCCTACGATTCGGCGATATTCGGGCTCGGGGCCGTGGTGGGAGCCGGGCAGGCGCTGGAGACAGCGAGTTGGTTCCGGTTCCTCGGCCACGCGGTACTGACCCCGTTGCTCGTCGTCTGGGCCGCGTGGAAATACGCGGACCGACCGGGGATTCGGCGCGGCGCGGTGGCGGTGACCGCGTCGCTGATCGTCTGGGGCCTCGTCGCCGACGTGTGGGGTCTGCGGCTGACGGTGCGCACCTGGGCGGACACGGTGCGTTACGCCCCGGAGGAGGCCGCCGTCCCGCTGCCCGCCCTCGTCGTCGTGGTCGTTCTGATCGTGGCGGGGGCGATCGGATGGCGCCGCGCCGGCGACGCCGCGTTGCTGATCGGCGCGCTGGTGATGTTCGTCGCGGCAGGCGCCGGTGCCGCCGCGCCACCGCTGGGCAATCTGGGCGAGGCCGTGTTGCTCGCCGCGATCGTGGTGGCCGAACGCGGCACTTCCCTACGCCGCACCGCTGATTCGGCCGGTCGGCGCGAGGCGTAGCGCCGAGCCACGCCGACCGGTTCGCGGTGGAACCGCTCGATCAGTACGGGCGCAGGATCTGCGCGCCCGGCGCCGCGGCCACCCGGCGGAAACTCTCGTCCGGGTAGAACTCCGAAGTGGGGGTGCCCGACAGGTAATCGTCGGCCCAGCCGATGGCGAGTGCGTCCAGTTCGGCCACGTTGGAGGTCTGCGGCTCGCCGCACAGCAGGGTGCCGAGCAGATCCGAGCTGCTGCCCTCGGCGTCGGTGTGCACGCCGCCGGTCAGGCGGACGCCGAGGAACGGGCGGTGCAGATACTGCTGCATCGACATCGTTCCCGTCCCGAGGTTGTTGCACGCCGATGGCGCCGCGGAGATCGCCTGGATGGGCAGCGAGGTGGTGTCGAGATTGATCAACGACGGATCGGTGTTGTTGTCGATGAACGATTTCACCGGGTCGAGCAGGATCAGGCCGCGCAGACCCGACCAGGCCGCGGGGTAGGTGGTGCGCAGGCGGTCGGCGACATAGGTGACCGCTTCCGCGCCCGCCGAATGACCCACGAAGACCATCTGCCGTGGCATCGCCACGGGGCCGCGCCCGACGCGCTCGGCGGCCTCGGTCAGACTCGCGCCGAGTGTGCTCGCCGGATCACCGGCGGTGCCGAACAGTCCGGCGACATTGTCGAGGAAATCTCGATTGCCGGTCAGGTTCTGCAAGGTGCAGCCGTTGAGGTCCATGAACGGCAGCGCCGGGGTGAAGACCAGATAGCCCGCCTCGGCGAAACGCGTCGCCAGATCCGCCACATTGGCGTTGCTGCGGGCGAAGCCGTGTTGCAGCCATACGAGGCCGCGGGGCTGACCGGACGGGAAATACCAGTCCGACGACTGGTGCAGGACGGCCGACCCGCACGCGATGTCGACCGATTGGGCGGTGTGGGTGACGGACTCGGCGTGCGCGAGCGCCGGGGCGAAGAAGGCCGCCCCGGCGACCGCGGTCGCGGTGATCACGGTGGGTAGTCGAAAACTCATTCTGGCGCTCCTGCGATGACTGGGATGTTTCCTCGAGCGAAATGGCGTTTCTCGACCAATTAGCGGTCACGCCCGACCCCGTGTCAATGGCGGGAAAAGTGATCGACATCGCCTCCGACCTGCCGTGATTCGGCCGATTCGGGGCAGAGTTTGCGTCGTGGAAACCGTGTCGGCACATTCGCCGGAAGCGGTGCCGCACCGCGGTATCCGCGCGAGGCGGTCCGGGTCGGCGCGAACGCCACGACTCTTGCCCGTTACCCGGTGATGATCTACCGTCTCAGCGCTGATTCGCGTGTCGCCGCAGAATATCGCGGCCCGCGATGATCGGGAGATCGAGGAATGTCCGGATTCCCGGGGCAGCCGCGCATACCGGAGCGATCGCGTGCACCGCGTGCATGGCGGTGCCGAGGCAGCCCTGATCGACCTCGTCCTCGCCGTGGGTGGCGATCCTGGATTCGAGCACCATGGACGGCACCCCTTCGACGGTCACCTTCCAGCCACGCCCGGTCGGCCAGTCCGGCGCCTGGTCCGGCCGCATCCTGGTGATGTGCTCGACGGTCAGCATCGGCCTGCCGTCGATGATCGCGGTGTAGGAGAACCGTTGCGCCGACACCGTTCCCGCCTCGATCAGTCCCGCCTTGGTCTCGAACGGTTCGTCCGTCACCGTGACGCGACGGTCGAAGACGAAATCATCGATGGTCGCGCCGAGGCCCTCGGCGAGCAGCATCAGCGGCGCGCGGAACGCGGTGCCCGCCACGATCGGATCGGCCATCAGCACCGGCTCGTCCGGATGCTTCCCGAAACCCATGATGCCGAAGACCATATCGGTGCTGTCGTAGGTCGAGTAGTCCAGAAGTTCCTGTACCAGAATGGAATCCGTACGGTACAGCAGCGGGGACAGGGTCAGCGGCAGCACCTCGGCCGCCCACCCCGGCTCGATACCCGTGCCGTGGAACGACGACGCACCCTCGGCGCACGCGCGCTCGAGCCGGTCGACGACCTCCTGCCCGAGGCTGAGGGGGTAGATCAGTCCGGTCACCGCGGTGGACACCACGTTCTTCCCGGAGGCCAGCAGTCGGCAGATGTCCTCGACGGCGCCCGTCGGATTCATCTCGCCCTGCGGCATGTACAGGACGCAGTCGGCGTCCAGCGCGAGGATTTCCTCGATATCGTGGGTCGCGATGACGCCGACGGGGCCGATTCCGGCGATCTCCCCGACGTCACGGCCCGCTTTCGCCTCGCTGTAGGCGTACGCGCCGACAAGTTCGAGGCCCGGCAGATCGTGGACGGCGGCGACCGCGTGCCGCCCGACCGTCCCCGTCGCCCATTGAATCGTTCGCAGCACCGCATCGCTCCTCACATCGTGCCCGAGGTATTTCGCTGATGACCATACTGTATTCGAAACAGTATGGTCGGCGATCAACGAAACGCGATATCCGGCGCCTTTCGGACCGTTGTCAGTGGTCCCGCAACAGCGTTCCCGCGCCCTCGATCCGGTCCGGGATGCCGTTGTCACGTAATGCCATCCACCAGGTCGCGGCATTGATGGCGATCACCGGTTTGCCCAGCCAGCGTTCGGCTTCGTCGGCCAAGCCGACCATCGACAGATTGGTGCCGCACTGCACGATCGCGTCGATGTCCTCACCGTCGACCCGGAGTATCGCCGAGCGCAACACGTCCTCGGTGACATGGGCGATCGACACCGCCGTCGGGCACCGCAACCCCTCGATGGCGGCCACCTCGAACCCGAGTTCGCCGAAGAAGCGCACCACATTGGCGTCGCCGACGGGTTGATAGGGCGTCACCACACCGATCCGACGCGCGCCGAACAGCTCGAGCGCGCGACGGCACGCCTCCGCACCGGTGGCGACCTCGAGCCCGGTCAGGCCCCGGATCTGTTCGACGAACCGCTTGTTGCCCTCCACTCCTTCCCAGAAGGTCTCAGCGGACATACCCATCACCATGTAATCGGGCTCGCAGGTCAGCACCCGCTCGCAGGTGGCTTCCATCTCGGCGCGGATCTGGTCGAGCAGTCGGCCCATGCCCTCGTCGTCGTCCATGTTCTGGTCGCGGATGTGGATGCGCCCGAAATGGGCGGTGACTCCCGGCACGCCCATGCGGGCGAAATCCGGTTCGACCACGGTATTGGTCGACGGGGCGAGTACGCCGAACTTGCGGCGCCAGCCCAGAACGTCGGGCATGGTTGTCTCCTCTGTTCAGTGCGCGACTTCACGCGCCGACCGGGGTGTCCGCCGCGAACAGGTCGCGTCGACGGACCGGGGCCAGCGCGAACCGCGCGGCGATCTTCGGGGTGGTGAGCCAGCGGACGTGAGCGCCGTTGCGCGCCTGCGACACCGCGCGCTCGGCCAGCCAGGGCGCGACGGTGTCGACGTGGTCGGCCAGGATGTTCATCACCTTGCGCACCTTGACCAGTTCGTCCTCGGTATAGCCGTGGGTGAGCAGGTCGGTGACGACCATGCCCGGACTGAGCCGCCCCACCGAGACCCCGTCGGGCACCTCCCGCGCGAGCGCCTCCGACAGATAGGTGACGGCGCGTTTGGTCGCCCCGTACACGCCGAGGCCTGCGACCATCCGCCCGTCGCTGCCGAGTCCTTCCATATTCCAGACGTGTCCGCCGCCGCCCGCGGCCATCCCGGCGATCGCGACCGCGCAGCCGTGGATCGCGCCCAGCAGATTGGTCTCCACCACCGCCTGCGAGGTGGCGGCGCTCAGCGCCCACGCCCGCTCCCGGTCGTGCGAGATCCCGGCGTTGTTGATCCAGATGTCGATGGGGCCGAGCAGTTCGCACCCCGCGTCCCAGAACCGCTGGACCTGGTCGCGATCGGTGACATCGGCGGCCATCACCAGCGCCTCGTCGGGCAGTTCGGCGCGCACGCGCTCGATCCGATCGGGATCGGTGCCGCAGACCGCGACCCGATGACCCGCCGCGAGCAGGGCGCGCGCGATCCCGAGTCCGATACCGCGGGTGCCGCCGGTCACCGCGACGGTCTTGACGGCGTTCACGACCGCTCCAGAATGCCGTGCAGCACCGCGTCGAGGCGGTTGTGCTCGAAGATCTCGTAGACCACGGCGATCCGGGTGCCCGCACCCATGCCCGGTTCGGCGTTCATGACGAATTCCCTTCCCTGTAGACGCTTTCCATCGGCGAAATGCATCAGCGGATAGTTGGCGCGCCCGTAGGCGGTCGCGTTGCCCCAGCCGTCGGGGCCTTCGTAGAACAGCCGGGCGCCGTCGCGGCGCGCCAGTGTGCGGTAGTCGTACTCGATCGCGCCCGACCAGGTGATCTCGTGCCGCGCGGTGAGCAGATTCAGCGGGTCGATCGCCAGTTCCATCCGTACCGGCCCGAGCGGTCGCTGGTCCGCGCCCCACAGCTCGCATGCACCGGTGTATCGGCTGGCCTCCTTGGACGGCAGGATGAAAGGCACCGCACCGCAGCGTGTCTCGTGCGCGAGATGGTCCCGAACCAGTTCCGGGACCCGCGTGTAGAGACCGTTGAAAACCCCGACCATCGCCGGTCCCTGCCGCAGCACCGAGGAATACACCTGGGTGTCATCGATGGTCTGGTTCCAGGTGTTCAGGCTGACCTGCCACCCCGGTCCGTAGTAGTGGGCGTCGACGAAACTGCCGTAAGGCTGGCCCGCGCCGAAGAAATCGGGACCGGTGTAGAGCCGATCGGCGTCGGAATCGGTGACGCCGAACGCGAACGGCGCGGCCAGCGCGAAACGTCCGGCCAGTGCGCCACCGCCCTCGATGCCGCCGTCCATGTAGTAGGTGGTGACACCGTCGCGGAACACCGAGGAGCGTCGGATGTTCTCGAATCCGCACCAGGTGCCCTGCGCGTCGAACAGTGACGGCCTGCCGACCCATTCGCCGGTGATGCGCTGCTGCCAGCGACTCGGTTCGACCGCGGTGCTCATACCAGCAACTCCCCACGCACCAGATCGCACTGCTCGGGACCGATCAGCCGGGTGACCCGATCCCACACCGGATCGACCCGGGGATCGAAGAGATTCGCGCGGTTGGCGCGATCACGGCCCGCCAGGTCCGCGGCGACCTCGCCGATGCCCTTGTCCACCAGGGTCAGCCAGTGTTCGAGATAACTGTCGACGGTGCCGTCGAGTGCGACGAAAGCCTCGGGTGTGACCCGGCACACCAGCATCCAGGGCGACATCATGGCCCTCTGACGTGGGCCGATTGCGGCTGGTGAAATGCCTTCGGTCGACCATGCCATTTCGAGTAACGGTGTGAGGGGTGCGAACACCTCGTCCAGGTAGTCCAGATTCACCGCCAGATCGGCCCGGGGGATCAGATCCAGATGCATCGCGTGGTACTCGGCCGACGCGACCGAATCCAGGGTGAAATGCGGTATCGCCGAATCGCTTCCAGTGAACGCGAAGATCATGTGGCTGTCCAGGCCGATCTGCGGCACGACCAGAGACACCGTCACCGCCTTGTCGATCGGTCCGCCGCGCAGCACGCGCAGCCTGCCGACCGGTTCGGGTGACATCGCACTGGTCAGGGCGACGTCGCGGGTCACCGCCAGATCGAAGGCGTCGGACAGTGTCGCCAGCGTGCGGTCACTGAGCGCGGCGGGCAGGCTCATCGGGTTTACCTCCATTGCGGGCCTTGTGCACCCACGCACTGGCCAATTCGGGGTGGTCGCGGCGAGTGGGCGAGGCGATGACGGTCGCGTTGCGCCGTGGCCCCTCGGTGGCGATGATGTCGTCGCCGCCGACCCACCAGCCCTGTGCGATCAGCTGGGCGCGGCGACGGCGGTAGGCCACCTGGAGCGCGTCGCTGCGGACATGCAGTTCGTCGGCGAGGTCGAAGGGCAGCAGTTCCGGGCGTTGCGACTCGACCACGGGCCGATCCTGGACCAGGATCTTCTCGATACGTTTGCGGGCGTTCTCGTCGGCCCAGCCGCCGGTGAAGAAATTGCGGTAGCCGATGATCTTCACCATGGTCCGGTCCTGGGTGATCGGGATGTTGAAGTCGTAGAGCAGCATGTCGCCGATCGGCAGGCGCACATGCAGTTTCACCACATTGGGCAGGTACCAGCCGTTGGTGACGGTGACGTATTCCGGACGCGGCTTGCGTTTGGCCAGCAGGCCCCACAACCCCTTTGGCGGCGGTGGGCTCAGGAAGATGTCGGCTTCGGCCGACCAGTCGTCGGAGCGGATCTCGAAAGCGGGGATCTCGGGTTTGTCCGGGTTGCCGAAGGAGGTGCCGTGCACGAACGGGGTGTGCGAGGCGTCGACGACGTTCTCGAAGGTCCGCTCGTAGTTGGCGTTCAGCTCCATCTCGAAATGCACGGCCCGGAAACTCGGATCGTCGTGTTCGGGGATGACCGGAATCGGGGGGCGCTCGTCCTCGGGCAGATCACCGAGAAAGGCCCACACCATGCCGTACCGTTCGACGGCCGGATAGGAATCCACCCGCGCCTTGCGCGGAATAGTTCGCTCCTCCGCATTGGCCGGGATCTTCACGCACGCCCCGTCCGGGTTGTACTGCCAGCCGTGATACGGGCAGGCGATGCGATCACCGACGAGACTGCCCATCGCCAGGGAGCCGCCGCGATGCACGCACAGATCCGACAGGCAGACCGGTGCGCCGGATTCGCCCCGGTAGAGGACGAAATCCTGGCCGAGACAGGTCACCCTGATCGGTTTCCGGGTGACCTTCTCCGCGAATTCCAGTGCGTACCAGAAGTTCTTCAGCATGTGCGCTCGCTCCTATCGGCGGTGCAGGACGACACCGTCGTCGGAAACGGAGCCGTCGTCGGATACGGCGACGTCGCCGAACGCGGACAGCTCGGCTCGCGCGTGCGCCGAACCCGACACGTGGGTGTGCAGGAACAGCGCGGTCAGCCGGGAGAACGCGGGCATCGCGTCGGTGTCGGCGGGCCCGTCCAGGAATGCCCGCGCGGCGGTCGGATCGGCATCGGCGATGGCGAAGTGGTTGGCGCCCTTGATGATCGCGAGCAGATTCTCGCCTTCGGGCAGCGCCTCCTCGAAGGTGCGGGCGACCGGATCGGGCCGCTCCAGCCCGTCCTCGCCGTAGCGGTCGGCACTGCCCATGATGACGCCGTCGTTGGTTCCGACACCGAGCAGGACCGGGCAGGTGACCTGTGCGGGCAGCACCGTGCCCGGCGCCCAGCCGAGCATCGTCGCCACCATGTTGTGCGCACCCCAGGCGAATACGGCCGCGATCTCGGGGAAGTATCGCGCCGACTGCAAGGCGACCGTGCCGCCCGCCGAATGCCCGCCGAGCGCGACCCGCTCGAGATCCAAAGCCCCCGCCAACGGACCCGAGGTGTTCAGTTCGGTCAGCGAGGAGAGAATCGCGCCGATCGTCGGGCAGGTGGGCGCGGTGCCGTAGGTGTCGGGCCGGGCCGCGGCGAGGTCGACGCCGGGCGTGAGCCCGAACTGTCCGCCGAACAATTCGGCGACCCTGTCGAAAGTGACGACGACGAAACCGCTGTCGGCGATGGCGGTGGCGAAGCGGCGGTAGGCGTCCTGGCCGACGTTCACCCCGGACAGGAACAGCACGACCGGATACGGCGCGTTCGCCGGATCGGCCCCGAAGACGCCGGTGAGACGTTCGGCGTCGTCACCGCGGACCTCCGCCGGGTAGTACACCTTCAGGTGCGCGGTATCGAAGGGTGCGGTCCCGTCGGTGCGTACCGACCACCACAGGGAACGGATGATGCTCATGGATGTCCTCCGGCGAATCGGGGTGGTCGGCGTCTCGCGCTCACGCGACCGGCCGTGCTAGGACGCGGTCGCCGCCCCACAGCGCGCGGACCAGCCGTTCGGTCAATTCGGCGCCGAACATGCGCTCGCCCATGACATTCGCGGGATCGCGTTCGGCGATATTGCGCCGGATCGCCAGATCGCGCCCGGCCAGTTCGGCGCGCTGTTCGGCGGGTACCGGCTCGGCCGCGTCCACCCAGCCGAGCCACTGGTCGACGCGACCGCGCAGCAGGGCGGCGACCGTGTCCAGGTTGGGTCTGGTCGACGGGAACGAATAGCAGTAGGCGGTGGGGGACAGGCTCGCCCTGATGAATCCGGTACGACTGGTGAACCACGCGAAATCGGGATGCTCGGCCTTGAATGCCAGCCAGGGGGCGTCGTTCTCGGCGTAGTAACTGTCGAAGTAGTCGCCGTCGCCGACCATATCGCCCCGGGGTACGGCGTCGACGTAGAACCAGCCCTCCGGCCACAGCAGCAACGCGATCGCCAGATGCGGTACCCGGGCCTGGGGGCCGAGCCACAGCGTCAGGTGCAGATTCACGAATCCGGTGCCCGGGTCGCCGATCCACGAGTGCACCAGCCAGTCGACCTCGGGTCCGGTGTAGGCGGCCAGACTTCCGGCCGGACCGGTCTCCGGGTCGCCGTAGTGTTCCAGATCGACGGTGGACGGGTCGCGCGTCAATTCGAACCGCGCCGCGAGCCGATCCTTCAATTCGGTGAGCAGAGCCCGCCATTCGGTGAAGGTCTCGCTCACGTCGGTACGCGGATTCTCGTCGACCATCTGCTCGACGTGTTGCAGCGTTTCGCTCACCTGATCACTTCCGTTCCTGACGTTGCGATGGCGAGCGGCCGCAGCGGACGCCCGTCCACGAGATTCGTGCCCTTGGAGACATTGCGGTTCACCGCTTGGGCGGGCCGCACGGTGGCGCTGAGACTCACCGATCCGGCGACCGTCGCGCTCACGACCGGATGGCTGATGACCCCGGTGAACGGACCACGCCACGCGGTCCACAGCGTGAAATCCGGGCTCAGCGCATAACACGCGCCACGGAATTCGCCGTCCGCGTCGTACCCGGCGGCGACGATGTTGAGCCGGTTCTCCGCCGACCGTTCGGCCAGGCCGAGCCGCAATTCCCACGGCTCGGACGGCGTGTGGGTGACCGCGACGACATCGGCGTCGGCGACCGCGGCCAGCCGGAACGTCTCGGGGAAGATCGCGTCGTCGCCGACCACGATCGCCACACGGCCCCAAGGCAATTCGAAGACGAGCAGGCCGTCGCCGAGTTCGGTCAGCCACGGGTGCCGACGCGTCGGATGCAGTTGCGGCTGACGCCCCACCACGCCTCCCGCGTTCACCAGCAGTCCGTGGTTGGCCGCGCCATCGCGCACCGAGACCACCGCGTGCGCGGTCGAATCGGCGAGCGCGTCGACGAGATCGCCCAGCGGGATATCGGCCAGTTCCGGCAGCACGATCAGCGCGGCCCCGGAGCCGGCGGCGGCGCGGACCAGCGCGACGTCGGCGGCCACCACCGCGGCCGTGACGGAAGGCGCGCCGGGCGGCGCTGTCCGGGCGGACGGTTCGGCGAGCGGGTGATAGATCTCGGGACGTCGCGCGGCCAGCAGATCCGTGCCGTCGGGCCGGATCTTGTCATCGGCGCGCGCGACATCGATATCGGCGACGACGATCGCCTCACCGGTCGGCGGTGCGATCGCGACCACCGTGCCGTCCGGCGCGACGATCTGGCTTTCCCCCGCGCCGTGCAGCCGGTCCGGCGGAACCCCGAGGCGCGCGGCGATCTCCGGAACGAGTTCTTCCGGCAGCAGCGGCCCGACCTTGTTCGAGGCGACCACCCACACCTTGTTCTCCGCCGCCCGCACCGGCACGTGCAGACTCGCCTCGTCGACGGCGAAGGAGTTGAGACTGTTCAACAGGATCTGCGCGCCGCGCACCGCCAGTGAGCGGGTGACCTCGTTGATGACGCCTTCCATGCACGCGTACATCCCCAGCCGCCCGATCGGGGTGTCGATGACGGGCGAATCGGTGTCGCCCGGATCGAAGTAGTCGTTCTCCGCGCCCATCAGGACCTGTTTGTCGGACTCGCCGAGCAGCGCGCCGTCCGGTCCGTAGAGCAGGCTCGTCGCCGTCGTGCGGCCGTCGTCGCGGGCGAGGCCGACGCCGATCTTGACGTAGAGGTTGTGCCGTGCCGCACGTTCGGCGACCGCGGTGAGGAACTCGTCACCGATCCGGCAGGCCGCGCGCCGTGCGTGCTCCCGATCGGCGTACCAGGATAGGTGGTGACAGAACTCCGGCAGCACGACGAGCTCGGCGTTCGCCTCGGCAGCGGCATCGATGGCGCGCAGGCACGCGGCCAGATTGACGGTCACCTCCGTGCCCGCGGCGAATTGCGCGGCCGCGACTCGACTCATGGCATCGTCCTCTTTCCGCAGCGGATGGTGTTCCGTAGATCGAAACAGTGTTTCCAATCGACTCGAATTCTGTCCCGCTGCCGATCGCGTGTCCAGGCAGGCAACAGGCAATTCATCCGGACGTAACATGCGGTGAGCGACGCCCGAGGGGCGTTCGGCTCGTTCGGAGAAACGCGAATGGGCTTCGGCCGACCGTTCGGCGCGCTGTCGAAATCATTCGAAGGCTCGGCGGGACCGCAGTACCGTCGCGATATGCCCGCCCTGATCGCTCCCACCACGCGTCTGCACACCGCCTGGCTCCAGGCACACGCCGAATGGGGACCCGCACGCCGCTACTGGATCAGCGTGGAGTAGCCGCTGTCGCGGTGACTTCGTTGCGGTACAGAGGAGTTCGCGTCGTCCGAGGTCCCGAGACACCACCCGCGCCGTATTCTGCTCCCATGACGTGGTCCACCGCCGAGATCCAACACCAACGGAGCAGACTGCGCGCGATCCTCGAACGGGCCACGGGGGTATCGGCCACGGAACACGACGTGTACGCCACCGTCGAATTCGTTCACGGCGTCACGACGACGCAGCGGGTGAGCATGTGGTGGGCGGGAGACATCGTGCGGCTCGGCACGTGGGTCGGCGAACTGAAACCGCAGTACACCGCCTTCTATTCGAATCCGACCGTGGTCGACGGACTACTCGCCCTGGAGGACCGTGGCTGGTCGATCGAGGCGAATCTGCATCTGGCGTACCACACTTCGCGACCCGAGCAGCGATGGTATCCCGACATGGCCCTGACCGGCCGCGACTACATCGGCCGATGGACGCGGGACCTCCCGCACGCGGGACGTCGCCCGCGAGAGGAGATCGCCGATCCGCGATTCGGCCGATGGCTCGTCGACCGCGGCTACCTCACCGACCGCGAACTGCCCGGCCTGCGCGCGACGCCGTGAGTGCTGCGTCGTCACCGAATCCGCCTGCTGCCGAATGACCTCACACTCCGCGCACGACATCGCTCGACATCGATCCGTACCTTCGACCGTGATCGGCGAGGGGCCCGGCTCGGTACGCTCGTGGCATGGGCGGGGACTTGCCACTGCTGATCGCGACCATCGGCCCGTTGGCAGTGTTCGGGTGGGCGGCGCTTCGGGCGAAACATCGCGGCCTCGGAGGGTCGTTCGTCGGGCCGTTTCAGGAGATGTTCGATCCCGGCGCCGCGCGAGCACAGATCGTCATCGAGGAGACCGCCGAACTGCCGGATCCTGCCGACTCCGGAGACCCCGGCAACGACGACGATGCGCCGAACACGGTGGTGTACAAGGGTGTTCGGCTCCATATCGACCCCGACAAGGCTCGGCGGCGTGGAGACGATGGGACCACCGGCGCGCCGGGTGAGCACCCGCCCGGCTGATCCGGCAACTCCGTTCCCCGAAGTCGGTCGGCCGATGGGTCGGACCCGGTGGGAGGTACTCACCCCCATCCTGTCTGTCAGCCGAACACCCGACTCTCGCAACCTCACCGAGCGTGGAAAAGAATCGACACCCCGAACGCGGCCCCGTGACGGCGCCGACCGATGATCGTTGAGACCGGCCGTCTATCGCCGCGAGGCACATCGGGCAATCCGTCGAAGGTCTAGACGACCTTGGCTGCGATCAGCAGGTTCCAGATCTCACCCTGATCGACGACTTCGACGCCGAGCTTCTCCGCCTTGGTCAGTTTGCTCTCCCCGACCCCGGCGCCGGTGATGAGCATGTCGGTATTCGCAGACACCGACGACGCCGCCGTCGCGCCCGCCTTCTCGCACAGACGCTGGAACGTCGGGCGAGCCACCTTCTCTCCGGAGCGCGGGTCACTGAGCGCGCCGGTGATCACCACCGTCTTGCCCGCCAGGGGCGCACCCGCCGCGACGACGGGCGGTAGGTCCTCCGCGCGGACGTCGAGACTGACACCCCGCTCGCGCAGCCGTTCCAGTTCCGGGCGCAGGCGCGTGAGGTGCGCGACCAGCGAGGCAGCGACCTTCGGTCCTATGTCTTCCACCGCGACGAGTCGTTCCTCACCCGCGTCGGCGACCTCCTCCAGTGAACCGAATCCCGCCCGGGCCAGCCGGGCGGCGGTGCCGTCGGAGGCCATCGGGATCGCCAGCCCGATCAGCGCACGGCGCAGACCGACCTGGCGGCTGGCGTCGATCGAGTCGATCATCCGCGCGGCCGAGACCTCACCGACGCGATCGAATTCGAGCAGGCGCTCCTTGGTGAGCGTGTAGAAGTCCGACGGGTGCTCGAGGATGCCCGCCTCGGCGAGGCGTTCGATCCACACTCCACCGATGGCGTCGATATCGGCCGCCGCGCGCGAGGCCCAGTGGATGAGTCTGCGGACCGTCTGCGCGGGACAGGAGACATTGGTGCAGAACAGTTCTCGGCTGTTGCCCTGTTCGGTCACCGGCTGCGCGCACGAGGGACAGACGGTGGGCGGCACGATCTCGACTTCCTCGCCGGTGCGTTTGGAGGCGTCGAGTACGCCCGCCACGAACGGGATCACATCACCCGCGCGACGTACCAGGACGGTGTCACCGACCTTGATATCGCGGGCGCGGATCACCTCCTGGTTGGCCAGCGTCGCCTTGGTGACGGTCGTCCCGCCGACGAACACCGGCTCGAGCCACGCGACCGGCACGATCTTGCCGGTCTTGCCGACATCCCAGATCACCTCGCGCAGCAGCGTGGTCTTCTCCTCGGCGGCGAATTTGAACGCCAGCGCGCCACGCGGCGAGTTCGACCGGGTCCCGGCCGCCGCGTAGGCGTCACGGTCGGCCAGTCGCAGTACCGCGCCGTCGAGGTCGTAGTCCAGTTCGTTGCGATCCCGCTCGATCGCGGTGATCGCCGCCTGCGCCTGTTCGGCGTCGGCGCACAACCGCATCTGCGCCCCCGCTACCCCCAGCGCCCGCAGCCCCTCGCCGAGGTCGACCGCAGTGTCGTCGTCGGTATCCAGGTCGAAACCGAAGAATTGCAGACGGCGTTCGGCGACCGTGGCCGGGTCCTTCGCGCGAAGCGTGCCCGCGGCGGCATTGCGCGGATTGATCAGCGGTTTGTCCGGATGTGCGGTGTTGTAGGCGAGGAAGGTCGACCGCAGCATCACCGCCTCGCCGCGCACCTCCACCCGCCCCCGGGAATCGATCCGCTCGGGGACGCCGTCGACCAACGCGCGGACCAGCATCGTCACGTCGTCACCGGTGGTGCCGTCACCCCTGGTGATCGCGCGCACCAGCGCCCCGTCCTCGAAGACCAACGCCAGCGACAAGCCGTCGAGCTTGGGCATCACCACCACCGGCTGGCCGGGGAAACGGTCGAAGAACGCCGCCACCTGCTCGGGCGTTGTCGACTTCTCCAACGACAGCATCGGCCGCGAATGCCGGATCGGGGCGTGCAGCACCGCGGGCGCGCCGACCTGCTCCAACGGATTCAGGTCCGGCGCGAGCTCGGGATTCGCCGCGATCAGGGCGCGCAACTCGTCCTCGACCGTGTCGTAGTCGGCGTCCGCGACCAGCGGCGAGCCCTGGTAATAGGCCTCGCGCAGCGCCACGATGCGGTCAGCGAGCTCTCGGATGTGTTCCCCAGTTTCCACAGACCATGACGCTACAGAAACCCACCGACACCACCGCGCACCGTGGACACCGTCGGTGTCGGCGTCCACGCGGCGGGTGCCGCGAAAATCGGTTCTCCGATCGAGATCGGCCGGGTGTACTGACACCATGACGATCACATCTGTCACCGTGCGCACCGCCGGTGACGTCGATCTGCCCGCCGTGTTGCCGCTGGCCGTCGCGTTCTACGCGGAAGACGGTTTCGCCACCGGCGAGCAAGCCCTGCGGCGCAATCTCGCGACGCTGCTGACCTCGTCCGCGGCGCGGGTCGCGCTGGCGTACTCGGCCGATCGGCCGGTGGGCTTCGCCGTCACCACCACCGGTTTCGGTCTGGAAAACGGTCCGATCGCCGAACTGGAGGACCTCTTCGTGGTCCCGTCCGCGCGTCGGCACGGCGTGGCGGGCCGACTTATCGAGGACAGTGCCGGGTGGGCGCGCGAGCGAGGCTGCGGACGCCTCGAGTTGGTCATCGCGCCCAACGGTGGCGAGGTCGGGCACCTGTTCGACTTCTACCTCGCCTGCGGTTTCCGAGACGAAGGGCGCAGCCTCGTCAGCCGCCCCCTCTGACGCGACACCGCGTTTGCGGCGATGAGCGTGCTGCGGGCGGTGCGGCAGCCGTGCTTCTACTCACCGATGCGTTATCGTCGCCCCCCGAAGGGTATGCCGGGTAGGTAAGTCACCGAGGTTCATCGCTCACCTGAAACACGTTGTCAGGGAGGAATTGTGGACATCACCGAACTGATTCTCGACGACCACCACGAGCAACGGCGGCTGTTCGCGATCCTGGAGCAGATCGATCGTTCGGAGGTCGCCGTGCTTTCCGTCATCTGGGACAGACTGGCGGCCTTCCTCGAATTGCACGCGCAGGCGGAGGAGGAGATCTTCTACCCGGCGCTGCTCCAGGCGGGTATCGCGGCCCGGCGCGCGAGTGGGGTGGAGAACGAGACACTCGACGCCATCGGCGACCACAACGAGATCAGGGACGCGATCGCCGAAGTGGCGCGTCATCGTGCAGGCACCGACGACTGGTATGCGGCTGTGGCAGCGGCGAATGCGGCGAACAGTGACCACATGGGCGAGGAAGAGCGCGAGGGCCTCACCGACTTCCGCCGCCTGGCGAGCCTGGACCGCCGCCACCGGTTGGCGGTCACTTTCGCCGCCTATGAGGCGCGCAACTACGCGGGTGTCCAGCCCGTCGACAAGGATCCCGTCGGCTACGTCCGCGACGCGGAGAAGAAGATGCGCACCGACACCGGCGGATCGCTGAGTGTCGGCACCATGAAGCGGAACTGACCCGGCGGACGGGGCCGGTTGGCGATAATCCCGGCTTCCGTCCGATGTCCTTGTCGGAGTTCCAGGCCGCACCTTTCAGGTCATCGCCCGGGGCGGTGGGCGATCGAGCACGCCGCCTGGCGCCCGACGATCATCTCGGTTAACGTATCGTTCCACTGGCCGAAACGACGTTTCTTGTTTGGAGTGTGATCCGGGTGGACAGTTCCTCGTTGCACCACATCGTGCTGATGAAATTCCTCGACCGGTCCGACGCGTCCGAGGCCAGGCGCAAACTGCTGGTGATGGCGGACTCGGTGCCCCAGATCAGCACCATCGCAATCGAACTCGACGAAGCGGGCACGGACGTGTCCTACGACCTGTGTATGACCACGGTGCACGATTCCGCCGAGGCGCTGCGCGGATATCAGGCCCACCCCGCGCATCTCGAACTCGCGGCCTGGCTGGTGCCGCGCCTGGCCGACCGTGCCGTGGTCGACTACCGGCGCTGACCGCGTGCGCCCCGTTCAGCCCGCCGGATAGGCATTGGCCGCCGCCCCCGTCCCGCCCCGCCGGAATGCCGCCGGCGCGTGCCGGACGACGGTCTGCGCGTACTCGCGCAACCCTTCTTCGGCGTATTCGCGCCCGAATCCACTGCCCTTGATCCCACCGAACGGCGCGCGCAGCGACATACCGGTGCGATTGTGCGTATTGACGAAGGTGAAACCCGCCTCGACGCGCGCGGCGACGGCGAAGGCCCGGTCCTCGTCGGCCGACCACACCGACGCGCCGAGTCCGAGTTCGCCGTCGTTGGCGCGGGTGACGACCTCGTCTTCGCTGTCATAGGTGAGCACGGGCAACGCGGGGCCGAACTGTTCGAGCCGGACCAGGTCGGCATCGTCGGAAAGGCCGAGAACCATTGTGGGAGTGAGGAAATAGCCGTCACCCGCGGGCGCGGACGCCAAGGGGACGAGCTGCCCGCCGCGCCGCGCGGCATCGGCGAGCAATCCGCTCACACGTTCCGCCGCACCGCGCGTGACCACCGGCCCCATGGTGACCTCCTCCGACGTCGGATCGCCCACGCGCAGAATGCGTGCTGCCGCCGCCCGATAGGAATGCACGAATTCGTCACCGCGTGCGCGCGGCACGTAGACGCGTTTGGCCGCCATACAGACCTGGCCCGCCGTCGCGAACGACGCGAGCACGAGCCGTTCGTAATCGGCGTCCGTCAGGGCGAAATCGTCGAGGAATATCGCCGGGTCGTTTCCTCCGAGTTCCAGCAGGATCGGCGTCAGCGCCCGCCCTGCCGCGGCGGCGATATCGCGCCCCGCGGCCTCACCCCCGGTGAACGCGATCTTGCGGACCGATTCGTGCTCGACGAGCGCGAGCACGGTGTCCGGACCGCCGTGCACGACGATGGTCTCAGGCAGGTGTGCCGCCACCGCCGACACGGTCAGCGGGGCCAGCGGCGACGGTTTGAGGACGACGGTATTCCCCGCCGCCAGCGCCGGGGCCACCTTGAGCATGGACAGGATGATCGGCGCGTTCCACGGGGTGATCGCGGCGACGACCCCGTACGGCTGCGCCACCAGGTCCAGACGGCCCAGATCGTCGTCGAACATCGAACCGACCAGTACCGCAGGAGCTTTCGCGCACACCCAGCGCAGATAGGTGACCGCGAAACCGATCTCGCCCCGGCAGTCGGCCACCGGTTTGCCCGACTCGCGCGCGAGCAGCAGCGCCAACTCGGGAATGCGGGAGGCGATCACGTCGGCGGCTTCGCCCAGCACGGTCAGCCGTTCGGCCATCGGACGGCGTGACCACACGCGGAAACCCTCGTGCGACTCTCGCACAACGGCCGCCACCGCCGCCGGTTCGGTGACCGGCACCGATCCGACGATCTCGCCGGGACGGGCCGGATTCTCACGTTCGATCCACATCGCGGGCACCGGCTCAGCTCAGCGAATCGATCAGGCACGCGCGCCGCAGATAACTCCGCGCCGCGACCGGATCGGCGGCAAGCGCGCGCAGCCTGTCGTGTTCGGCGCCGTCATCCGCCCGCAGCCGCGACCAGTTGTCGTGGCTGGTGCGTTGCACATGATCGACCGCGACGACCCGCCGTCGCCGCGCCGCCGCGCTCAGCACCTCGTCCGATGCGCCGTCGACGACATCGGCGAGCGCGGTGCACATGGCGACCGCGTCGTGGATGCCGCTGTTCATTCCGAGGCCGCCCAGCGGATTGTTCACGTGCGCGGCGTCGCCCATGAGCAAGACCCGCCCCACCCGGAACCGGTCGGTGACCCGCTGGTGCACCCGATACAGCGAGGAATGCAGAATCCGCCACGGTCGACCGAGATCGGCGACCCCGCGCAGCCGTTCGGGCAGTCTCGCCGCTTCGCCCTCGTCGGGAGTGTCGGCCGGTGTGGGCAGCAGCACCCGCCAGTGCTGCGGCGTCCGTAACAACACGAGCCATTCGTCCGGATCGAACACGTAGTTGATCGGGGCGATTCCGGGCAGTGCCGCGTCCAGATCCTCGTCCACCGAGGCGACGAGGAACCGTTCGGGATAGGTGGTGCCGTCGAATCTCGCGCCGATCGCGCGCCGCACCGCCGAATGCGCGCCGTCCGCGCCGATCACCCAATCCGCGTGCAGCGAAACGTGATCGGTGTCGACGCGTACCGAATCCGGGCCGGGGACGCAATCGCGCACCCGATGTCCGAATCGGACCTCGACCTCGGGCGGCAGCGCGGCGAGCAGAATCGGGGTGAGCCTGCTCTGTTCGCATTGCACGCGGAACGGGAAGGCGGTGTCCTGCGCGAGCACCGCGAGATCCAACGTCGCGATCTCGCCGCCGCGCCGGTCGCGATACTGGAAGGTGGGTGCGACGATACCGCGTTCGAGCAGTGTGCCCGCGACGCCGAGCGCGTCCAGCATTTCGAGGGTGGGCGGATGAAAGGTCGATGCCCGCGACTCCGCCGCCAGCTCCGCGCCCTCTTCGAGAACCGTCACGGTGACGCCGCGACGGGCGAGGGTGAGTGCGGCCGTCAGACCGACCGGACCCGCGCCGACGACCACCACGTGGGACGTGCTCATGATGTGTGCAGGGCGAATCGCCCCTCGACGCCGACGACCCTGGCCCCGGTGAAGAACAGCAGCGTTTCCGCCGTGCCCTCCTCGCCCAATCCTGAAAGTCCCCACGCCGGACGCGGAGTCATGAGATTCAGACTCATGATCGTCGAACCGTTGACCTTGACCTCACCCGCCCGGATGGTGCGCGCCACCGCCAGCGCCCGCTCGGTATCGGTGCCGCAGACATACCCTTCGAGCCCGTAGGGCACGGCATTGGCGATCTCGGCCGGATCGGCGTCCGCCTCGTAGGTGACGACGGCGGCGACCGGCCCGAACACCTCGTCGGGAAGATCCTCTTCCACCAGTGTGGGCGCGAAGTAGTTCCCGATCGCGGGCACCGAACCGAACGACCGGGCGGGACGATCGGCGATCGCCGCCCGCAGCATTCGCGTCTGGCGCGAATGGATCTGCGGCCCGAGATCGGTCCCCGGATCCAGCGGCGGCCCGACGGTGAGTTTCCCCAGGCGTTCCCCGATCGCCTCCATGATCTCCCCGGCCAGCCGTGCGGGCAGGATCAACCGTCCCAGCGCGCGGCACCACTGCCCGTTCAAGGTGGTGAGCAGTTCGGCGGCCATGCGGGCGGCGGTGTCGATATCGGCGTCGGGCAGCACGACCAGTGGATTGTGCCCGCCGAGTTCGAGTTGCACCGGCCGCAGGAGTGCGGCACTCGCCGTCGCGACCGCACGTCCGCCCGCGACACCGCCGGTGAACGACACGGCCTTGATCCTCGGATCGGAGACCAGCCGTTCCCCGGTTTCCGGACCGCCGTGCACCAGTTGGAACATGCCCGGCGGCACATGCGCGGCGATCGCCCTCGCCACCGTGACCGAGCTGAACGGACTCACTTCGCTCGCCTTGAGGATCACCGGACACCCCGCCGCCAGCGCGTTGGCCACCTTGTGCGCGGCCATCGGCGCGGGCGCGTTCCACGGCACCAGACACAGACTCGGTCCCAGCGGCAGGCGACGCACTTCGACGCCGTCGCGATCGGCGCGCAGAATTCCGTCTCGAACCTGTTGTGCGGCAAGGCGGAACGATCCGGAGACGATCACGCCGAGCGGCGCGGTCTGGCGCAACGGCACCCCGGTGCTCACCGCGTCGAGCGCGGCGATCGCGTCCAGTTCCGGTTCCAGTGCGTCGGCGATGGCATCGAGCATGTCGGGGTCGACCCGCCCGCGCGCCGCCGCGGCCACTTCGAGACTGCGCTCGACCCGCTCGGGCGCACTGCCCGTCGCGCGGACCGTCGTCGCGCCGGTGGCCGGATCTTCCAGGTCGAAGCCGAGATCGGTGGTCGCCTCGCCCCATTCACCGTCGACGAAATCCGTGATCGGCGTCAGTCGCGTATCCATCAACCCACCTCGGCCGGTGCGGTGGCGAACAGTTCGTTGGCCTTCGCCTCGGTCGCGATCTTGGCGACCTCGAGCATGCCGCGTTCGGCGGGAAAGGTCATGACCAGGCCCATCGCGAGATCGCGCAGCGCGCGTCCGGCCGAACCCTGCATCGACGCCGCGGACGTGCCGCCCGCCTTGAGCGCCCCGAGGGCGACTTGGAAACACGCCTCGGTGACCGAGCCCTTGCCCAGGCGCCACTGGGTGAAGACATCCTGCTTCGACTTGAACGCCGGCTCGGCGGTCTCGACCATGAGCTGATAGCGCAGCCACAGGTAGGCGGTCTGCAATTGCCGGGTCATCTCGCCGAACAGCACCTGGTGCACCGGTGAGGAAGCCACCGGTTTTCCGGTGTCGGCGAAGGTTTTCGAGGTCGCGGCGGCCAATGCCTCGTCGTAGACGTTCTGCGCGCAGCCGGTGTACACCGCCGCGATCGCGAGCTGATTCCCGACGAAACTGCCCCGGCTCCTGGTGAGCATCTTGGGAAACGCGCCCGGCACCGCGAGCGCCTCGTCGTCGGCGATGAACACATCGGTGAGCCGGATGCCGTTGTTGGCGGTTGCCCGCATGCCGAGACCGTTCCACGGCGCGCGCACGCTCACCCCCGGCGCGTCGCGCGGAACGAAGAACGTCGCGATGCCGTCGGCGGTGTCGTGGCCGTCGAGTTTTGCCGAGGTGAGGTAGTAGTCGGCGACGCCGGTCGCGCAGCCGAACGACTTCTCGCCGTTGAGAATCCAGCCGCCGTCGACCTTGCTCGCGGTGGTGGCGATGGTGATGTTGGCCGCTTCGGTCTTCACCGATTCGGAGGCGAAATTGGCCAGCCACACCCCGTCGGCCATACGCGTGAGGACCTTCTCCGCGAAGGCCCGCACCACCGGTATCTCGTCCGCGTCGAACAGTCCGGCGTCGATCGCCTCCAGCGGTAACAGGCCGCGCGAGGCGCTGGTGTTGTGGAAGAAGTACGCCAGCGCGGTCGAGGGACAGGCGGTGCCCATCGCGTAGGTGGCGGCGGCCAGGTCGCGCAGTCCGCCGCCGAGTCCGCCGAATTTCTCCGGCACGACCAGGCCGAGCAGGCCCGCGTCGCGCAGCAGGTCGACGTGGCCCGCCGGGAAGGTTCCCGTGGTGTCGGCGTGGTCGGCGGCCGCGCGCAACACGGGCAGGATCGAATCCACCCGCCGCGCGCGGTCGCGTTCCTCCGCGGTCATATCTTCGACAAGTCGTTCACCGATCATCTGACGAGTCCCTCGTAGTAGGTGCGGGCGTGGTAGAGCAGGGGAGCGGCTGACCGCGGCGTCGCCGCGTCCTGCACCGATCCGAGCAGTATGGTGTGATCACCGGCCGGATGACAGGCTGTGACGACGCAGTCCAGCCAGGCCAGCGAATCGGCCAGCACGGGGGATCCGGTCCAGGCGGTATCCCAGTCGCCGTTCGCGAAACGGTCCCTGCCCGCGATTTCCGGGGTCGCGAAACGGTCGCTGATATCCCGGTGATCGTGGCCGAGCATATTCACGGCGAAGACGCCGCTGCGCCGGATCATCCGGTACGTGGTGCCCGCCGAGGCCAGGCAGACCGAGATCAGCGGCGGGTCGACGGCGACGCTGCTGAACGAACTGGCCGTCATGCCGTATCTGCGGCCGTCACCGTTGCCGACCGTGGTCACCACGGTGACGCCGCTGGCCCATTGTGCCAGGACCGCCCGGAAGAATGTGGGATCCACCGCGTCTCTCGTTTCGTTAGTCGAAACACTGTCTCCCACAACGTAACGCTAGGTACCGGTTCGTGCAAGGGGAACGGGTGTGTCGTCCGTTTCCCATAGGGAAATTTCCTGCTTACACTGGCCGGGTGGCAGTCAGTGAATCCGAAAGTCCCAGTCGATCCATCGCCGCCGTCGAGCGCGCCATGGACGTCCTGCTGCTGTTCGGCCGCTCCGGTCGCGCCGACCTCGGCGTCACCGAAATCGCCACCGAACTCGGCATCACCAAGGCGGCTGTCCATCGCATCCTCACCGCGCTGCGCAACCGCGACCTGATCGCGTTCGAACCGTCCACGCGGCGCTACACTCTCGGCCACGCCGCCATCGCGCTCGGCCGGGCGTACATGGCGCGCACCGATTTACGCATCATGGCCGCGCCCGAGTTGCGTCGCCTGGCGTCGCTGACCGGCGAGACGGTGACGCTGTCGATCCGCCGCGGTGACACGAGAATGTACGTCGACCAGGTGGTGCCCGATCACGAACTGCGCGTGGAAGTGTCTCTGGGTGTTCCGTATCCGCTCTACGCGGGCAGTTCGTCGAAAGTGATCCTGGCCTACCTCGGCAAACAGGACATCGACGATTATCTGCGCAGGCAGGACCTGGTCGCCTTCACCGACGACACCATCACCAGCCGCACCGCTCTGCGCGCCGAACTGACCGCGACCCGCAAACGCGGATACGCGATCTCGCTCGGCGAACGCCAGATCGGCGCGGCGTCGATCGCCGCCCCCATCCTGGATCACGACGGCGGCGTCATGGCGGCCATCAGCGTCTGTGCCCCGCTGTCGCGCTTCGAGCCCCGCATCGACGAATTCGTCCCGATCCTGCTCAAATCCGGTCGTGCCATCTCGGCGCAATTGGGTTACGCGGGTTGATATTCAGAGGTTCGCGCCGGGTTTGAGCACGCCGAGGGCGGCGGCGGCGAGCACACTGCCCCAGATCGTCCAGACGTAGGGCAGGCAGCCGTCGACGCTGCGCCGGATGGCGCGTTCCACCTCGTCGGTCGAGCCGGTCGTCATCAGCGCGCCGAACGCGGGCCCGAAGGGGCGCAACGTTATTCGGATGCCGAGTCCGGCGGCGATGGACGCCGCGTACAGCAGGATCTTCACGCCGAGCCAGCGCGGCTCGGTGGTGACGCCGAACGGTTCGTCGACCGCGACGGTGTAGACACCGCACGCGGCGAGCGCGAACACCACCGCGTACCTGATCCCGAGATCGGTCCACAGCACCGCCCTGAACCGTCCGTGCGTGCGATGCTGGATGACGGTCAGCGTGAGCCAGCCCGCCGCGAATATCCATGTGCCGACCACGATCCACCAGGGAAACAGCGCGACACCGAACAGGGTCGCCCCGTGCGGGTCCAACGCCATCAGGGTGACCCCGCTCGGCAGGAACAGCACCAGGCAGACCTTGGGCGCGAGATCCAATCCACTCATGATGTGCAGCGCCGTCGCCCGAGCGCCTGGCGTGAGCGCCGGGTCGATGACATACCGGCTCGAATAGAACACGCCCAGGTCGCCGCCGAGCCAGAAGACGAACAACACGATGTGCACGATGATCCACCAGCCGTGCGGATGCGATCCCATATCAATCCTCTACGAGCGAAGGTGGCGTGAGGCGGGGCCGCGGCGACGAGGCCGGTCCGCCGGAGCAGGTGTCCGAATGGAGACAACGTATCCCTGTAAGAAACAATCGGCAACCGGAGCCAGCCGTGCGCCGCATGTCTCCGCGCACCCGAGGACTCAGCGAGATCGCAGAAGTCGGCGCGCCACCTCCAGGTGATCCGGCACGAGCGGCCGCCCGTCCTCGATCTCCCACAGACAGTTCTGGAGTACCCGCCCCAACGTCCACGCCTTCGCCCGCGCCCGGTCGAGCCCGATGATCTCGGTCATCGCGTCGAAGCGCCAGAGCACGTCCTCGGGAGCGAAACTGTTGTCGATCGCGGGCATCAGATCGAATCCTGGATCGCCGGCCAGTGGTTTCGGATCGATGGCGAGCCACGGTTCGCGATCACCCGCCAGGACGTTCTCGAAGTGCAGATCCCAGTGCAGCAGTTGATCACCCGGGTCGTCCATCACCTCGCGCACCGCGCCACCACACGATTCGAGCAGGCGGCGCTCGTCGGGGTCGTCGACGGTGGTCAATGCTTTCGGCAGGTCCGCCACCATCCGACGTGCGATGTCGCCGAGTCGACGCGTTCCCGGCGGCGCCTGGACCGAGGTGAGTCGTGCGAGCAATTCGGCGACGATCAGCACGGCCCGACGGGTATCCGCCGCTCCTCCCGCCGCGATCGTCGACAACATCCGTGCGGAGTCGAGGCGTTCGAGCAGCAACGTGCCGGTCTCCTCGTCGTAGTCGAGAAGCCGGACCGCTCCGTCGCCGTCCCACACCCGCAGCGCGACCGGCTCACCCTCGCTCTCCTCGTCGCGGTGCTGGAATTTGATCGCCGCGCGGGTACCGTCCGGGCGCACCACCGGCAACACGAGCGCGGCCATTCCGTGCATCGGGTCACCGTCGACCCGCAGTTCCCAGCGCCGGAGAAATTCGTCCATCCGTTCCGGCAGCGCCGCGATGAAGGCCCGACCACCCGCTCCGGCATAGGTGAACTGGGACTCGATCAATCCGCGCGGAATGGGTATTTCGACCACGTGGGCACCCTACCGAGACGATGATCACCGCGACCGCGACCGCGACCGCGACCGCGACCGCGACCGCGACCGCGACCGCGACCGCGACCGCGACCGCGACCGCGATCGGAACCGCGACCGGGATCGCGACAGCCACCGGGATCGTGACCGCCACCGCGAACGGATCCCGAGCGGGTGCGGTGGATAATCGGGTGCACGAGAAGACCGAGATCCGCGAATACGCGTCCGGCGATTCGGCGGCGGTGTCGGTCGGAGAGAGGTCGGATGTCCGAGCAACCGGGAGCCTTCGCGGACGACCCGTTCGACGGTCGCACTCCTACCGGCCATGAACGCATGACCGGCCTGCCCTGGGACGCCTCCTATCGCGACGGTCCCGCGCCGTGGGATATCGGCGGCCCGCAACCCGCCGTGGTACGGATCGCCTCGGACGGCGGATTCACCGGCGCCGTCCTCGACGCGGGCTGCGGCACCGGCGCGAACGCCCTGCACCTGGCCGCCTCGGGATTGTCGGTGCTCGGCGTCGACGTCGCCGAAACCGCCTTGGCGATGGCGCGCGAACAGGCCGAAAGTCGAGGTATCGCAGTCGAATTCGCGACCGCTGACGCGTTCGCCCTGCACCGGCTCGGCCGCACCTTCGACACCGTCCTGGACTCCGGACTGTTCCACACCTTCGACGCGGACGAGCGCGCGCCGTACGTGGACAGCCTGGCCGCGGTGACCGAACCGGGCGCCACGCTGTACGTGCTGTGTTTCAGCGACGAGGGCCCCGAGACCGGCCCGCACCCGGTCCGACGCGACGAACTCGACACCGCCTTCGCCCAGGACCGAGGCTGGAAAGTCGTCACGATCGAACGCGACCGGATCCACACCAGATTCCACGACAACGGCGCTCCCGCCTGGCTCGCCATGATCACGCGCGTGTCGAGGTGATCGGCGTGAGTCGATCGACAGCCCTTGCATCGGTGGGGTTTTCGATCGCCTCGGACGAACGTGCGGTGGCTCGAACCGTATCCGTCGCACCGCAACTCGCTTACCGGCCGCACTCGGCCCGCGACGCTGTCCTCAGTGCCGCTTGTGACGCCTGACCCGACGGGGAGGTGACGGAATCGACTGTCGTACGGCGACATTGACGACCCCCGGCGCGAGCGGATTCGAGTAGAGCGATTCGATCGCGGCGGCGTAGTTGCGCTCGACCACGTAGCGTCGCAGCGACATCTTGGGGGTGAGTTCCTCGTCGCCGGGAGTCCAGGCGTGGTCGAGCAGCATGAACCGCTTCACCTGTTCCGGGCGTGACACCGTGGCGTTGCCGTCGCGGACCGCGGCCACGACCTTCTCGCGGATTCCGGGTCGGTGGACGAGGATGTCGATATCGGCGGCGAGCACGCCCGCGGCGGCCGCGTCCGCCGCGATGGCGTCCGGATCGAGGGTGATCAGCGCGGTCAGATACGGTCTGGCCTCGCCGATGACCATGACGTGCCCGATCAGGAAGGACGCGGCCTTGATCGCGTTCTCGATGGCGGCGGGCGCGATGTTCTTTCCCGCGTCGTTGATGATCATCTCGCTCTTGCGCCCGACGACGAACAGGTTCCCCGCGGTATCGACGGATCCGAGATCGCCTGTGGCGAGCCAATTCCCGGCGCGGAACGCGCGCGCGGTGGTCTCGGGATCGCGGTGGTACCCGAGCATGACCATGGGTCCGCGAACCATGATCTCGCCGTCGGCGGCCAGGGCGATCTCGGTCCCGTGCACGGGTCGGCCGACGCTGCCGAAGGCCGGATCGTCCAGTGTCGTGGTCGTGCTGACCCCGGCCGCCTCCGACAGGCCCCACACCTGGGTCAGCCGGATGCCCAGACCCGCGAAATACGCGAGCAGATCCGCCGACACCGGGGCGGCCCCCGATGCCGCGAACCGAATGCTGTCCATACCCAACTGTCGCCGGACCCGCGACAACACCAGGGCATCGGCGATCCGGCGGCGGACCGGCAGCCGCCGGTAACGCGGCACACGTCGGGTTTCCGCGTCCGCGGCGCGCCGACCGATCTCGAACGCCCAGAGCGCGAGCGCTTTCCTGGCGTGACTCGGTTCGGCATCGATACGCGATTCGATCGCGACGCGCGCCTTCTGCCAGACCCTAGGCACACCGAAGAGCACCGTGGGACGCACTTGCGGGAGGACGGCGGCCATCAGGTGCGGGTCGGCGACCGAGGTCACCTGGATACCCCGCACCATTCCGGCGTAGTGCGCGGTGATGCGGTCTGCGATATGTGCCGCGGGCAGATAGGACACGATCCGATCGCCGTGATCGGCGGGCAGGTGTTCGCCGAGGCCGACGAGCTGGGCGAGGATATTGCCGTGGGTCAGCTCGACGCCCTTGGGCGGGCCCGTCGTTCCCGAGGTGTAGCTGATGGTGGCCAGGTCGTCGGGGCGGACCTCACGCCAGCGTGCCTCGAAATCGAAATCTGGGGCCGACATGCTCACCAGTTGCGCGAGTGACATGACGCCGGGCGAGAGCCCGTCCACGCAGACGATGTGGTCGAAGGCGACACCGGACTGGAGCAGCCTCGGCAGGAACTGCTGCTCGGTGATCATGATCCGGTTGCCCGCGTTCGCGCAGATGTAGGCGATCTGCGCGGGCGGCAGTGTGTTGTAGATCGAGAACGGGGTGGCCCCGACGTGGAGTGCGGCGGTGTCGACGAGGTGGAATTCGGGCCGATTGGTCAGCATGATGCCCACGGTGTCGCCGAAGCGGATATCGAGGGCGGCCAGACCTGCCGTGATCCGCCGGACCTCGCGCGCGTATTCCCGCCAGCTGTATTCCCTGCCGCCGCTCACCCGCAGCGCGATCGCCTCCGGCCGCACGGACCGCGTGGCCTGGAAGGCCTCCGGGAGCGTATAGACCGGGTAACCCAGGCTGTGCTGAAACGCGAAGAACCGCTCCCGACCGCGCATCGCACCCCTTCGTCCGATCAATCTTGAAGGAACAAAGAGTAACTTACTGACGGCCGTTCCGGACCTGAACGAACTCGAAAGATCGACTTTTAGAGCATTTTGAGCGTTCGTCCGGTTCGTCGTGTCGCCGCGTGAAATTGGTAATCCTGCTGTGAACTTTCATTAACTTACTGATCCGATGTCCAGAACGATGTTCGGGAGCTCCCGCCCTGCGTCGATCGGTTCTCGATGTGATCGCGGTGCGACGGTCGGTGGGAAGGTCTCGAACCGGTCGCCATCCGGCAGACCCGTGGTGTCATCGGTGGGCCGATGGGATGCTGTATCGGCAGCTGGTGGTCGACCGCTCGGGCCCGACGGCGAGTGAGAGCGGATTCGGTCCGAGTGGGCCACGAAAAGAACTTCCGACGTCAGCGCAACCGATCTCCACGAACCCCGGCGTGCCGGCGGCACGTCGTGAAAGGTGCGAATCATGAAGCTCACAGTCATCGGCGGTACCGGACGAATCGGCTCCCAGGTGGTGCGGAAGTTGACCGAGACCGGGCACCAGGCGGTCCCCGCGGCGCCGTCCACCGGCGTGGACCTGATCACCGGCGAGGGGCTGGACCGGGCGCTGGCCGGCGCGGATGTCGTGATCGACCTGGCCAATTCGCCGACATTCGACGAGGCCTCCATCGACTTCTTCCGCACCTCGATGAACAATTTGCTCAGGGCGGGGGAGCGGGCCGGAGTCCGACACCAGGTCGTCCTGTCGATCGTCGGGGTCGACCAGGTCCCCCAGCTCGACTACTACCGCGCCAAGACCATGCAGGAGGAACTGCTCAGACAGGGGCCGACCCCGTACTCCATCGTCCGCGCCACCCAATTCTTCGAATTCGTCGACGCGGTCATGGACTGGACCGCCGACGGCGACACCGTCCACCTGCCGACCACCCGCCTCCAGCCGATCGCCGCCGCCGACATCGTCGACGCGGTCATCGAGGTCGCGACGGGCGAGCCGCTGCTGGGAATCAGGAATGTCGCGGGCCCCGACGTCTTCCCCCTCGACGAACTCGGTCGGGTCACCCTGGCGGCGCACCACGACGACCGGACCGTCGTCACCGACGACGAGGCCGGAATGTTCGCGGCCGTCACCGGCGACGTGCTCACCGCGGGCCCGGACGCCCACCTGGCACCCACCCACTACCGGGACTGGCTCCAGAAAGTGTGAACGGGCGGAAGCGGTTTCCGGCGATCGGTCGAAAAATGTCACGGAGTGACAAATGAGACCGGATGTGTAAAGCTCGAGAATGCGAGCGGTGACCTACGTCACCGCTCGGCCTCGGCCGCATCGAGGCGGTCGAAACGCGCGGAAAGAGATCGATGGGCACGTTACGCGTCATTCAATGGACCACCGGTAAGGTCGGCAAACTCAGTCTGCGGGGGATTCTCGACGATCCACGCCTCGAACTGGCGGGCGTCTACGCCTATTCCGACGACAAAGCGGGCACCGACGCCGGACCGCTGTGCGGTCGTCCCGACACCGGCGTGCTCGCCACCAGGGATATCGACGAACTACTCGCACTCGGTGCCGACACCGTCCTTTACACCCCCTTCATGGCCGACCTCGACCACGCCGTGCGGCTGCTGGAGAGCGGTCTCGACGTCATCAGCACGAACCTCTTCCTGAACGTCGGCGGGATCCAGGGCGAGACGAAGGCGCGACTCGAGCAAGCGTGCGAACGCGGCAACAGTTCGCTCTACATCTCGGGTATCAACCCCGGGTGGATCAACACGATGACCGCCGCGATGACCGCGGTGTGCCGCGATGTGCAGATGGTCTCGATCGCCGAATCCGCCGATGTCTCGGTCTACGAATCCGCCGAGACCTGGCAGGCGCTGGGCATGTCGCTGCCCGAGGCGACACCCCAGGTGATCGAGATCGCCAAGATGTGGCTGAGCACCTTCCACGACGCCGTCCAACGGATGGCGGTCACGCTCGGATACGAACTCGACGACATGGAATTCTTCATCGAGCACGCGACCGCCTCGGAAAAGGTCGATCTGGGCTGGTTCTGCATGGAGAAGGACACCATCGCCGCCATCCGCGCCGGATGGAACGGCAAGGTGAAGGGCAAGACCGTGGTGCAGTCCAAGGTCGCCTGGTACCTCACCAAACAGCTGAACGCCGACTGGGATTTCCTCGACGATCACTACCACGTCGTCATCAAGGGCGAACCCGAAGTCGACACCCGCATCCGCTTCATCCCGCCCGACACCTGGGGCAACCACGAGTGGGACACCATGACCGCGATGCCCGCGGTCAGCGCCGTGCTCGATGTCGCCGCCGCCCCGGCGGGAATCCTCGGCCTGAAGGACGTCGGCCTGGTCACCGCGCCCGCGGGGATCTGGCAGCACGACTGAGACGACGAGCGCGAATGGAGTAGCGGAATACCCTAGCTCGACCTGTGCCCCGAACCGGACGATGGATTCGCGCAAGAACAGCGATCACATCTCTGGTGAGGAGACCATCATGGCGCAAACTCCAGCTATTCACGTCGGTTCCGATACTCGGGCCAAGTCGCAAGCGGACGCTCTCCGGGACGCGGAATTCGCGATCCGGGAGACCGGCCTCGCGGTGACCTTCACGTCCGATCCGCATATCGGCGGTGCGGGCGACCTCGACGGATCCGGCGTCGCGGTACTGGTCACCTGCTTGCCGCAGGGGTCGAGGACCTTCATCGAGGTCGTCGGCGCCAGCGATAACAGCGCGGCCGCCGAACAGGCCCGCAACAGAATTCGCACGATCACGATGGGCCCGCCCAGCTGACGTCGTGCGGTCACCGCCGTGCGTACGACGAGGCACTCGAACGCGCGAAGCGTCGAGCTCGTGACCGATCGAACATTTCCCGGGAATTCGACGTGGCATTCCCGGATGGAGTTCGGGCCACAGGCGGTCTGTGACCGTGGCCCGCCCTCGGTGGCCGCGCCGACGTCGTCGCGGCCACTCCACTCGCCTTCCGCGAGGACAGGATTCGGTATACGGGGATCGGCTGTGATGTAGGTCGCCCTACGACCCTCTGTCGGAGACATGGCGCCCCGCGTTAATCTGACTGCGGCGCGATCGCGAAACAGCTTGTTCCGCAAGCTCGTTCGCTCGATTTCGAGAATTCGACTCCGCGATCCGCGTCAGGTCACGCCGCGTGCCGTCCGTGCGCCTCGAGCTATCCGACGTACACCACGACTCCGTGAGACGGCGACGCGCATCCTCGCTAGGAGTCTCCGATGTCACTCCCGTCCAACACTTCACCCGCCTCGGGCGCCTGCGCCGGGTTCACCCGCCGCCGCGCACTCGTCGCGGCAGCCCTGCTGGCACTTCCCGGCTGCGGCGCCATCGGCGCGAGATCCGGTCCGGAGATCGAGCGACATCCCGAAGCCGGTGCGCCCCACTGGGATTACGACGCCGACGGTCCCGTGCGCTGGCCGGTGATCGACGGCCGATACAGCGCCTGCGGCTCCGGCGACAGGCAATCCCCGATCGACCTCGGCCATCCGACGCGCGTCGAGCCCGCCGAACACATCGATATCGAATACGGATCGGTTCCCTCGCTCGAACTGGTCAACAACGGTCACACGATCCAAGCGAACCTGCCCGCGGGCACCGGCCGGCACATCGTCGTCGACGGACGACGTTTCGCCTTGACCCAGTTCCACTTCCACGCACCGAGCGAGCACATCGTCGACGGAGTCGGCGCCGCCATGGAACTGCACCTGGTCCACGTCGCGGACAGTGGCGCGGTCGCCGTACTCGCGGTCCTGCTGGAAGTAGCGGGGCAGCGATCGGCCTTCACCGAGGTGCTGGCCGAGCTGCCACAGGCCGGGGCGACGCGCGCCGTCGGCGCCGTCGATCTGCGCACCGTCCTGCCGAGCGACCACGCCCAGTTCCGCTACGAAGGCTCGCTGACCACGCCACCGTGTACCGAAGGGGTGGCCTGGACCGTCCTGCGTCACCCGGTCACGGTCACCCAGGACGAACTCGACCGCTACCTGGTGCGATTCCCGCACACCAACCGCCCCGCCCAGGCGCTCAACGGTCGACCGGTAGTGCTCGCCGGAGGGTGACGACGCGCCGAAAAGCGAACCGACGGATCGGCTCTGCCCGACATGTCAAGCACCTGTCCGCTTTTCAGGAGTTGTGAATCACCGTAGCGGCATTCGTCAGTGGATCCTCCAGACAACCGTGCGGACCCTGGAGCGGAGCCGGTGGCGGCACTCACGATGGGACATCAACCCGTCGGACCCGCCACCGGGCAACCGGTGGCCGATCGCTGGAGGCTCCATGCCGACACCGCCGCCCTCCACCCGCGTTCTCGCGCGCCGCCCCCGGGGTGCGGCGCAGATCATGCTCGGTGCCGTGATACTCACGACCGCGACCCTCGTCCACGCCCCCTCCGCGCTCGCCGACGACGCCTGTTCGGTCCCCACGACGGTGGGTTCCCTCGTGGACGCACTGCACTCCCTCGCGACGGTCACCCCGCAGACCCTTCCCGTCGTGCACGGCAGCCGCACGGCGATCGTGGTGCTCGGATACGGTCTGCTCCCGGACGGGAGTATGCGACCCGAGCTGATCGACCGGCTCCGGGCGGGATACCTGCAAGCCCTGCTCGCACCCGCGTCGCCGATCATCGTCACCGGCGGCAACCCGCACAACGGCATCACCGAGGCGCGGGCGATGGCGGACTGGTTCGGCCGCCAGTGCATTCCGGCCGATCGGGTGCACATCGAACCCGACGCCGACTCGACCCGGCAGAACGCCGAACACTCCGCGCGGTTGATGCACGAACTCGGCGTCCACGACGCGGTGGTGGTCACCTCGGCCGATCACCTCGACCGTGCCGTCGAAACCTTCCATGCCGCAGGCGTCGACGTCATCGGAACGGTCACCTCCGACGTGATGCCGCAGTCGGCCGCGTCGCAGTTCTGAACCCGAGTCCTTTCGTCCGCGGCCGTCAGGGGGCGAACGGCGAATGGAACGAGGGACCGATCCCGAAAGCGGGGAAGTCCTCGATGTGATCGTTCGCCGCCTCCGCGACGGGTGTGGTGAGAGAGACGTTGTCGCCCGTCATCCGCATGATGATCCGTTCCATCGCGGGCAGGATCTCGGCGCTGTCCAAATCGCCTGCGGCACAGCGACCGACGAGCGCGTAGGTCATATTGGTGAGCACGAGGCCGAGGTCGGCGGCGTAGTCGGGCTGAATTCCGGCGAAGATCTGGGCCGCGACGGGCAATACCGCTTCGAAACCCTTCGCGTCGAGGCGATGACCACCGGGGATCGACCGGGCCCGGAAATACGGTTCGAGCATGTGGGGATTGTGTTCCCAGGGCTCGAACACGTAGCGCAGCATCCGTATCAAACCCTCGGCCAGGGTCTCTTCCGGATGCGGCGGTGCCAGCTCGCGATAGATATGAGCGTCCACCCATTCGGTGATCGCCGCGAGTACCAACTCGTCCCGATTCGGATACCTCTGATAAATGGTGCTCATCGAGACACGGGCGACACGTGCGACGTCGCGCAACTGAAGGGCGTCGTACCCGTCGGATTCCAGCAACGCCCACACGGCGTGGGTGATCCTGGTACCCGGATCCACACTCGCCTCACCCTCCATACCCCTACGATAACTGCGTTACCCACAGGAGCGCGGATGGGTGGGTGCCATCGTCGGAGTCCAGGCGCCGCGGCGGAAAGAGTTCGGGCAGTGCCGACCTCTGAAGGTCGAACACTGCCCGAAATCCATCTGGTGTCCGGAGGGGGTTACATCCGCTAACCACACGGATCGACCTGTGGAAATGACCGGCTCTGCGGAGGTGATGCTCGGGAGTGGCCTGCTCGACTGAATCCACTTGTATGTCTGATCGGGCCCGGCGCCATCGTGGGTGGCCTCCTCGGAGCATGCCTGGTCCTGATGGGGGCGTCAGCATCCCCTGGGTGTGCTGGTCGGCGGAACCGTCGGCGGTTCGATCATGGGCGGCCCGGACATGCTCACAGCGCTGGGACCGCAGCCGACCTGACCTCACGACGGGCAACACCTGACACCGCGAGGTGTTTCGCGGTGCTGTCGGTTCTGGTGGCCGCTCAGGTCCGTGAGGGTAGGCGCACGGTGCGGGTGAAGAAGGTGTCGATCTGGTTGATGGCGTCGGTGAACTGGTCCAGGTCCACCGGTTTGGTGACGTAGGCGTTGGCGAAGAGTCGGTAGCTGCTCATGATGTCGTCCTCGGAGGAGGAGGTGGTCAAGATGATCACCGGAAGATCCGCCAGGTCTTCCTCGGCGCGGATCCGGGCCAGGACTTGGCGGCCACTGTATTTGGGCAGGTTCAGATCCAGCAGTACCAGGTCCGGGCGCGGCGCCTGGCTGTACTCGCCGCGGCGGAACAGGAAGTCCAGGGCCTGCTCACCGTCGCGCACCACGTGCACGGTGCTGTCGTGGGTGTTGTCCGCGAACGCTTCCAGGGTCATCAACTCATCACCGGGGTCGTCCTCGACGAGCAGGATGACGATCGGACGCACGGGGGCCGTCACGGTGACCACCCCGGCTCGAGTTGTCCGAGCCCGCCGATCACGGGCTTACCGTGACACGAATTCTGTCGCTGTGCGTACCGCATCGACCGGTCTCCCTTCCCGTAGATCGAGCCGGAAGCACCCGAGCACTCCCGAAGATAAACGCGCACACTAGCCGAAAAAAATCTGTAGTGGCAAGGGTAGACATTGTGCCGGGAGGGGGTTAATGTCGCTGTCGTTGCAGAGGACAAGGGCCGAATGGCCGGGCAGGTGAACTGCCCGGAAGACCCAAGAGTTCGACCGTCCCCTCCGGCGGAGAAGAGAATCCGGTGCACTCGGCCGGTCCGCCGGAGGGGATGAGGAAATACCCCGTAGACGCAGGTTGGTTCGATCAGGGAGGTGGCTTACTGCATCAGTTACTCGACTCTTCCGTGCCCGAGGATCGGGCACCTTGTTCGACGCCGACCCGACCGGTCGGCCAACAGAGCAAAACCTGAATCCCCCTTCGTAAGTTCATGGGCCCCGGCGCACAGTGCGCCGGGGCCCGTCGGCGTTGAAACCCCGAGAGGTGTTGTGGACCCAGCGAACCCGAAACCCGACAGCGGCGCGACGGCTGCTGATCGGCTCGATGACGAGCACTATCGCGCCTACAGCATGGGCAGGGCCGCGGAGATCCTCGGTGTCACCGCGGCGTTCCTGCGCAGCCTCGGCGCCGCCGAACTACTGGCCCCGCAACGCTGCGAGGGCGGGCACCGCCGCTACTCCCGCTACCAACTTCGTCTGGCCGCCCGCGCCCGCGAACTCCTCGACCGGGGCACATCACTGGAAGCGGCGTGCCGGATCATCGAGTTGGAAGACCAACTCGCTGTGGCCGTGGAACTCAACGCCGAACTGACCCGACAGAATCCGACCGGCGCCCATCCGGATCATTGACCCCGCATCCCCGATTCAGGCGCGGGGGTGTGTGCGTCGGTGCCGAACAGCACCCGATCCATGTCCTCGCGTAGCGCGCCGAGGTCTTCCGGGCCGCCGATCTCGGGCAGTTCGGCCACGACCGCGGCCGCGATGACGCGCAGTTCGATGTTGAGGGCTTGCGAGGCGGCGCGCAGGATCGCGAAGGCGTGATCGGCGTCGACGCTGTAGACGAGCATCACCGCGCCTTTGGCCTGCTCGATGGTCTCTCGCGCGGCGGCGACCACGGCGGAATCGGCCGGGATACCCGCGGGCGGTGTCGTGTCGTCCATCCCCGCATCTACCCACCGGCGTCGGACTCGAACCCGACTGACGAGGCCGAAAATCCCGGTATCGGCCGTGGGCGGGGATCGTCGTGCACCGCCCTCGCGCCCGTTCGGGGTCCGGCGGTGGGTTTCGACACCGGTATCTGCTTGCCCGCGACACACCGCGTCGACGCCGCGATCTTCTCTTCGCAGAGATAGGGCCGGTAGTGTCGCGGCTCGTCACGGCCGGTGTTCGGGCAATGGGACTGGTCGTGGCATCCACACCGCGGTAACCGTGTGCCTGCCCGGGATATCGGTCCCCTCCACATCCCGGACAGGCACACCGCCGAGCAGGCATTCGCTGTGCTGCGGTGGCGATCGCAGGAGACCAACTGCCGTAGCCATCCGGTCAAGCGGGCTCACCGGCGCGCACTTTCTCCGGTGTCCCGGCAGTCCGCGACCGCAGAAGCTGATCTTTCGGCCGCCCGCTGACCCAATGGGTGCAGGTCACCGGGTATTTGCGTGAACTCAGGCCTGTGGTGTCGGCGGGTAGGCTGAGCGTGTCGGGGACTTTTCGTACGGGACCATCCGTGGTCGCGTCGTCACCCGGCGAACGAGCAGGGCCCGCCACTGCACGGTCCCGGTCAGGAGCGTCGTGATGACGCGACAACTCGAGCCGATCCCGCTGGACCGGTCTTCACGCTTCTGCCTTCGCAGCGGTGTTCCGTCGATGTCCCGGCGGTCACCGACACCGCGAGCACGCCGCCTCGAGGCGGTGGATGGGGCGTGGTGGCCCCGCACGACGGACTTGATCGCCGAACTCGCTGACCTGGATGTCTTGCTGGCCGGTCGGGTGGGCGGTGTCGATCGAATCATGTACAGGCTCGACGCGTGGCAGCCGACGCCGCGGCGCACGGTGATCGGTGGGCGTTCGGTCCACCTGGACGGATACCGACATCTGCCGACCCACACACTCTGCGTCCTGGGCCTTGACCGCACCCGCCCGGCAGACTGTCGCTCGTCCTCCGTGAAATCCCCGATTCCTGTGGGAGGCCTGGCATGACACAAAATCCGTCGCAGGACCGGGGCGCCGCCGATCGCGGCCTGGGCCGATTCCGGGCGACCGCCGGTGGTGGGCAACCGTTCGACACCCCGACCAGGACACCGCGGCTGCTGCTGCGCGGCCGTGATGAGGAATCCGGCGACATCGACGGTGCTTGGTGGCCCAGAACCGACAACCTCACCACCGAACTGCACGACCTGATCACCGCACTCACCACTCGCTTGGGCGCGACCGCGCGGATCACCTTCGACTGGAACGCGCTGAGTGTGTCCCAACGTGACATCGACCCTCCCGACCGGATCGAGGTCACCGGGCCGCTTCCGGACCAGCCATCCCAGGTGATGTATGTCTTCGGCTCTCACGAACGTCTTCGATTGTTGGTGATCGATCCCTCCACCACCGCGGATCACGCCGAGGCGCAGATGCACGAGGCCGTGAGCGCCGACGCGGAGCACCCGCGACCATGAACTACGCGGACTCGGCCAGCCGTCGCAGCAGGGCGGGTAGGTCGATGAAGGCGAATCTGATGGCGGAGTCGCTGCAACCGTAGGGAAGTACGAGGTTGTCTCGGTGGATCAGCGCACCGCAGGAGTAGGTGACGTTGGGCACGTATCCGTCGCGTTCGTCATCGTTCGGGCTGAGCAATGGCTCGCGCAGGGCGCCGATGAGTCGTGTGGGGTCGTGCAGGTCGAGCAGGATCGCGCCGATTCCGTAGGTCCGCATCGGACCGACGCCGTGGGTCAGGACCAGCCAGCCATCGGCTGTCTCGAGCGGGGGGCCGCAGTTGCCGAGTTGGATCAGTTCCCATGGCCGGGTCGGTCGATACACGGTGACGGGGTCGCGCCAGACGCGTGCGTCGGATGAGCTGACCACGCTGATGGTCTCCCGGTCCCATCGCGACAGCATCAGGTAGCGGTCGTGTACGCGACGTGGAAACAGTGCCATCCCTTTGTCTTCGGCGCCGGAGCCGACCAGTCGGGTGCTGACGAAGGTGGCGAAATCGGTGGTGCGCAACAGTCGTGGGGCGACGTGGGCGCCGTCGAAGGCGGTGTAGGTGGCGTAATAGGTCACCGTCGCGTCCGGTTCGGTGAACCGGGTCAGGCGCGCGTCCTCGATGCCGTGGCTCTCCTCGGGGTGCGCGGGAAAGACCACCCGCTCCGAGATCGGGTGATCGGCAGGGAAGGCCACGGTGTAGCTTCCCGCCGCCGAGACGGTGACCCGACCCACCTCGAGAAACGGTGATCGATCATCGATTCGGATCGAATCCCGTTGTCCCAGTACACCGGTCCGGAATTCGATGCTCGAGATGTGACCCTCGCCGAGAGCGCGCACACTCATGACGAAACGCAATTCGCCTACGGCCAGACCGGATTGGTCGGGGTGTGCGACGATCGATGGATTGAAAAGGGCCGCGGCCTCGATCGCGTACTCCTGGGTGAAACACGCGCCGATGAGTTGTCTGCGTTCGGGTGTCGGTGTCGCCGTCACCGGTAGCAGATGCTCGACGAGTGCCGCGTGCGCGGCGAAGGTGGCGTCGATATCGCGGTGGCGTTCACCGAATCGGGTGCGCACGGTGGCGAGAGTGGCGAGAGTGTCCGCGTCGGTCAGACCGATCACCCGATCGATGATGGCCTCGGCGCGCGAGATGCCTTGCGGGAGAATCTCTTGACCGGGCAGGAACAGTCTGGCCAGGACTCGGCGTGGGTCCGGTGACAGCACCACGTTGCTTCGTCGGACGAGATCGGCGGAGATCGTTACGTCCTGATCGGGCACTACGGCGCTCGGGTGAGTCGGCGGGCCTGCTGCTGTGTGGAGATCAGCGCAAGTGTCGATTCCGCGCCTTGGTTCTCGTTGCGGCCGCTGGGCTCGAGTCCGTCGCAGCAGCCACCGCTGATCGGGTCGATCAGCGGTGTGTCGATGTCGTTGGTTCCGCGGAACCACGCTTCGCACAGCAGTACCGCGTCCTGCCATGCCGTGTCGCCGGTGTCGTCGTAGGCGCGGGCACAGGCATCGGCCAAGGTCGAGACCTCGATGGGTTGCTGGTCGAAGCCGGGCCGGGGTTCCCCGGTGGCCCAGCCGTCGACCGGGGTGACCGACAGGTGGTCGCCGGAGGTTTCGATATCGAGCAACCAGCGCAGCATCGCGAGTCCGTCGGCGTGTGTGCGTCCGTGGCCGGGCAGTAGCGCACCGGCCGCGAGGAGCGCTTCGGCCAGTACCGCGTTGGCGTAGCGCAATCGCGGTTCGGGCCAGCGCCAGTCGAGTCGGCGGGTCGGCGCTCCGATCAGCGCGGCGGCATCGAACAAGAGCTCACCGGCGACCGGGTTCGCGGGGTGCGCGCGCAACACCTCGGCCGCGCCGAGTGCGGCGAAGGCCATCGCACGGGGGAATCGGGACCGCTGTCGTGCCCCGATGCTGAACTGCGCCAACGCGATATCCGCGTGCTCGGGTGTGCGGGCCGCGACGGAGCCCAGCGCCCACAGCGCACGGCCCCAATGATCGTCGAGACTCGGTTCGTCCTGCCAGCTCCGGTCCGCCCCCCGACGATTGTGGCAGGTGCCGGTGGGTGTGAACGCCGCGACGACGAAGTCCAGATACACCCGGGTGAGGTCCACCAATCGCGGCGTCGGCTCGGGTTCGCGGACGGCGACGACGAGGGCGCGCGCGACGTCGTCGACGCAGTAGCCGTTCTCGATACGAGGCTCGGTGAACTTCGCGTGTTCGAAGATTCCGCAGGTGTCGCTGAGCCGGAACAGGTGCGTATAGGAAATGGTGACGGTGTTCACGCTGTGGCCAGCTTCGTATCGGCTCGCAGCGTTTCGGTCGCGAGTTCGTGGTACTTGCGACTCACCGAGGTCCAGAGCAGGTCGGGGGCGAGGCGTTTCGCCTCCGCGCCCATTCGTGCCGCGAGGCCGGGCTCGGTGAATACGCGGCGCAGCGCGGACGCGATCTCGGTGGGGGACTCGCGTTCGACCAGAAGGCCCGCACCACTGGACAACAGTTCCTGGGCGTGGGGAAAGGCGGTCGATATCACCGGTTTGCCCGCCGCGACAGCTTCGATCAGCACTCCGGAGGTCACCTGCTCGCGCGAATCGTAGGGCAGCAACACCACGTCGGCCTGTCGGATCAGCCGGTAGAGCTCGACATTGGACAGATAGCGGGCGTCGAAATGCACGGCGTCAGCCACCCCGCGTCGACGGGCGCGGTCGAGCAGCCCGGTGCGGTAGGCCTCACCGTGTCGTGCCAGCACTCTCGGATGGGTCTGGCCGACCACGCGATACTGGACGGCCGGACTCAGGTCGGCGAGGTGCGCCATCGCGTCGATGCCCCATTCGATGCCCTTGCCTTCGCCGAGCAGCCCCCAGGTCAGGATCACCGGTGTCCGAGAGATCGGCTGGTGCTGGTCACCGGGCTGTCCGGATCGATGGTCGGTGGCGCCGTGCGGAATGACCCGGATCTTGTCCGGGTCGACCGCGTAGTGGTCGATCAGTCGCTGGCGAGCTGTGCTCGTCATGGTGACGACAGCGGCGCAGGCGCGGGTGAGCTGCTCGAGAATCATCCGTTGTTGCTGAGTCGGGGCGACCAGCACGGTGTGCAGGACGACGATCGCCGGGATCAGCAGGGCGCGAACGGTTTCCAGGACATCGACGCCGTCGCGTCCGCTGTAGATACCGTATTCGTGCTGGATGATCGCGATATCGAAGCGGTTGAGCGCGGCAGCCGCGGAGGTGGCACCCCCGCGGTCGCTGCGCTCCCACTGATGCGCCACCTCCGGCGGCGGTGTCGGGTCGGGACTGTCGACAACGGCGACGACGCCGACACTGCCCACCGTAGAGCTGGAATCGACCGGTACCAGGCCGATTTCGCCGGGCTGGGTCAATGCTTCGACGAGCGCGCCGGTGAAGGTCGCCAACCCGCATTGAGTCGGAGAATAGGTGCTCAGAACGCCGTAGGACCGAACTGACACGAGGTCAGCCTTTCTGCTTCGAGTCAGCGCCGCCGGTGCCGCTGTCTGCGGCCACTCAATTGGCCATCGTGTTGCGCTGAAGCGCTTGAGAATCCGCTCCGGATCAATACACGGAAGGATCGGCCACCAAGGCTCGATCCTAACACGCAGGTCACCGACAGTTGGTGTGATATGGTCGCTCCATTCTGCTCGCCCGTCTCTCGGGGGGCCATCGGCGGCAATACCGCCAGTAATCGAGGAATCTATGAGAATCGGCGTTATCGCGTCGGTCGCCCACTGTTCACCTCCGAACAACTATGGGCCGTGGGAACAAATCGCGTCGACGCTGACAGAGGGATTCGTCGCGCGCGGTCACGATGTCACGTTGTTCGCCACGGCGGACTCCGAGACATCGGCGCAGCTGGTCGCGGCCGTCCCGTCGGGATACGAGGAGACCGCAGGCGCAGACGCGAAAGTGTTCGAAGCGCTGCACAATTCGACAGCGTTCGAGCATGCGGGCGAATTCGACGTACTCTCCAACCATTTCGACTTCATGCCCCTGACCTACAGTCGTCTGGTATCTACTCCGGTCGTCACCACGATTCACGGTTTTTCGTCACAGGATATTGTTCCGGTGTATCGAGAATTCGGTGACATCGGACACTATGTAGCGATCAGCGACGCCAATCGACACCCGGATCTGCGTTATGCCGCGACGATTCATCACGGTATCGATCTCGCTCAGTTCACATTCAGGCCCGAGATCGGCGATTACCTACTCTTCCTGGGGAGAATCCACCCCGACAAGGGGACACACTTGGCGATCGAGGTGGCCCGAAAGGCCGGACTGCCATTGATCATCGCCGGCATCATCCAGGACAGCGAATACTTCCGCGCCATGGTCGAACCGCAACTGACCGGCACCGACGTCACCTACGTCGGCGCGGTCGATCCGGTACAGCGCGACGCGCTACTCGGTGGCGCTCGCGCGCTGCTGCACCTGATCGGATTCGCCGAGCCGTTCGGTCTGTCGGTGATCGAATCCATGGCCACCGGGACACCGGTGATCGCGACACCGTTGGGTTCGATGCCCGAGATCCTGCGCCACGGCTCCACCGGTTACCTCGTCTCCGATGTCGAGGCCGCGGTGGCGGCGGTAGCGACGCTCGACCGACTCGACCGCTCCGCCTGCCGCGACGACGTCTACGAACGCTTCACCGCCGACCGAATGATCGACGCGTACCTGACCGTGTTCGACCACGTCGCGAACCTACCGAAACGATCCACCGGTGCCGCGTCGCCCGCGCCGCAGCCACAGTCCATCGGTTCACCTGGACTGTTCTCACACGCCGGAATGTAAACCTCGGCACCCGAAGTATTCACCGAAGGGCTCGAGCGGTTTGGTGGATAGCGGTTGCTGGCCGCCCTCATCGCTCCCGACCGCACGAAGATGCAACGGCTCAGCAGACCGAGCAGGGGTTGGACGGCTGTCCACTGCCGCAGTTCACGCCATCAGGTGCGCGCCTGACTGTGGATGTCGAGTCGACGGTCTAGAACGGTAGGTCGATGCCGAGGGCCATGACTATGACCGTCAGTCCCGCGGCCACCAGGAGAGGGAATGACAGCACGCTGGTAACTCCACCTGCAAGGTCCGGGGCGACGACGTGGCTGTGGTCTCCGGGCCGATACAGCACCTGCACACTGTCTCCGTAGCTACGCGCGGTGCGCACCGTATAGGCCAAACGGGAGGTCCTGCGTTCGCCGGTCGCATCGACGAACTCGACAGTGAGCCAGTAATTGCGGCGCTTGTTTTCCACCGGGCTGTCGTCCTCCTCGACCGACACGACCTTTCCGGTCGCCCGGTGCCCCCGCATCCACAGCGATACCCACCCCAGCGTCTGGTAGAAGCTTCCGATCCCTAGAGCGATCATGATGAGGCCGAACCCGATCGCGATCACCGGCCCGAGGTGGTCCTCCCAAAACCGTTGCACACCAGAGCATACAAGTTCGAGACCCGCCCGCGTGGGGCCTCGTCGACGACAGCGGCGCCGAAACCGAGACCCACGAGCGCCATAGCCCGTTCGAGGTGGCGCCGTCTATGTCGTTGCGGTGTCGTGCGATTGGTGGCGGGTCGAGGTCGACTCGTGTGCGCCGAGGTGGCGGTGCAGGAAGGTGATCTGGTCGGTCACGAGGGCTTCGTGTTCGGGTCCGTCGTAGATGTCGAAGTGGTCGACGCCGGGATAGAGACGGAGTTCCGCGTGTGGCGCGCGGCGGGCGGCGCGGATCGCTGGGCCGGGGGCGGCGACCTGGTCTTGTTCGCCGATGCAGACCAGCCACGGGCAGTGCAGGTCTCGCGCCGCGCGTGCCGGCCTGAAGGGGCGGCCGAGCAGCCAGCGGGCGCTGACGCGGTTGCGCCAGCGGGAGTCTTCGCCGGTCGCGACGACGTGGCGCCAACCGTTCTCACTGTCGGGTGCGTTGATGAACGCGGGTTCGTGTGGCTGGCCGACCGCGGGCAGGTAGCCGCCTCTGACTGCGGTCAGCAGTGTTCGCAGTCGTACCGACAGTGGCCCGCGATAGGCTTGGGCGACGATGTCGAGGAACGGTACCTGGCTGATCGCGGCGGCGATGCGGGGGTCTTCGGCGGCGGCGGCCAGTGCGTTACCGCCTCCCATCGAGGAGCCGAAGGTGACGACTCGGCGCGCATCGATGTCGGGGCGCGTGCGAGCGTAGGCGATCGCGGCTCGCCAGTCCTGGAGTTGGCGGGCGGGCTCGAACAGGTCGGGTTCGCCGCCGCTGTCGCCGAATCCGCGGTGGTCGAACACCAGCGCGGCGAATCCCGCGTCGGTGAAGCGTTCGGCGAACGCGCCGAGTCGGTCGCGGCGGGTTCCGGAAAGTCCGTGTGCCATGACGATCACGGGGCCGGGTGTTGTCGCGGCGCGCACGGGATACCACCAGGCGGCGCATCGGTCGGTGCCGGAGGCGAAGGTCAAGTCCTCGCGTGTAGTCATGACGTCGAGTCTGTGCCCGGCGACGTAGTGACGCTGGCAGGAAACGGTCGTCGTGTTCGCCCGGCTTGTGGCCACCCGACCGATGCGGGTCTGCATCGTCGGAGCCTCGGGAAAACTCGGGAAGTACATGATCGAACACGCACTCGCCCGCGGCTACGACGTCGTGGGCGTCTGCAGGGAACGCAGTGTCGCCAAACTCGACCGATTCGCCGACCGGATCAGGATCGTGCCCGGCCAGACCGACGACCCGGCCGTGATCGCCGACGCGGTCGAGGGCTGCGACGGCGTGCTGACCGTTCTGGTCCCGTGGGGAATGCGCGACTATCCCTCGGGAACCGCCCGAGCGGTACTCGACCACGCCCGCCGAGACGCTCGGCTCGTGTTCTCGTGCGGCTGGCACATCACCCTCGACGGGCAGGATCGCTACACCCGCAGACTCCGCGCGTTCGTCGCCGTGTTCGGATTGCTCGCGTCGCCGACCTGAACGACTATCAACCGACGACAAGGCAGAACGGGTGACCGGCCGGATCCAGCAGCACCCGCCACCGGTCGCCGCCCGGCTGGTGGTCCGGCCTGACCGCGCCGAACCTCAACGCCAACTTCTCCGCCGCGTCGAGATCCTCGACCCTGAGGTCCAGGTGCAACTGCTGCGGCACGTCCTGACCGGGCCACCGCGGCGCCAGGTATCGGTCGACCTGTTGGAAGCCCAGGTCACAACCCGAACCATCGGTCAGGGCAACGAACTCATCAGACTCATAGCCGAACCGCATGCCTGTCAGCTCTTGATAGAACCGAGCCAGAGCCCGGGGATCGGCACAGTCCAGAGTCACGCCTCGCAACGTGGCGATCGGCATCGTCCACTCCTCAGTCATCCATATTCGCGGGCCGCGCGGCGGCCGCGCAGGTAAGTCATCCAACCGCACTGTCGTGGCCCGGCTCCACTCCTTTTCGGGCGACGGACGGCGCTCGTCTCGGGCTCGGTCGTGTGCGCTGGTGCGCCGCCACCCCGGAGGGACGACCCTGCTGGTTCGCGGCGACGGCGAGTCGGCCCGTAGACCTGGAACAGCGTTACGCGCAGCCGAGCTGAGGCCCACGGCGCAGCGGCTTCACGCTGACCGACCAGTCGCGTCGCTCCCACGGGTCATACTGGAGGCCATGGGGTTCGAGTAAGTGCGGGGGCATTCTCGCGGGAGAAAGATCGGCGGGCGGCGTGTCCCCGCCCGGCCCGCGCCGGTTCGCGGGCGTGGCCGCAACATCAATTTCCACGGCAAGACCAGTGCCTCGCCCATGGTGATCCTGTGGGTACTCGGCGCGCTGGTCGGTGGTGTGGCCCTGCTGCTGGTCGTGCTGACGTTGACCCACATGGGATCCGACGAGCCGACCGAGACCGCCGTGGTTCCTGCCGCGCCCGCAGCCACCACACAGCCGCAGTCGTGTTACCCGTTTGCCTGCTGACTCGCGCGTCTTCTCCCCACTGTCAGCCTCTCCCGGTTTCCGCTGGAAATCCGAGTGTGCCGTCCAGGGGGTGGATCAGCCTCGCGCCTACCCCCGGATAGTCCCTGCACCAGGGGGTGAACCCAACCGTCGAACCGGGAGGAGATCACGAGGCCGTCATGAGCCTGGACTCGACCGGCGCAGGCCGCAAACGCTGGTCCGACCGCTGGAAAGAAGCCCTCAACGCCTTCGACACGACCATCGACGGCCGCCTAGCCGCCGGACGAAAGTAACTCAACGACAACGCCTTACGCCGAGCTCGATATCCGTTCCGGGCGTGATCCTTTCACGTGTCGCGGACCTCACCGATTGTCCGCATTGTGCTCCAGGGCAGACGCGAGGTCGGGGTGAGGGGGAATAAGGCTGTCGATGCCGGTGAGGGTCAATGGTCGAATGACCGCGGCAGAGGCAACCAGGCGCAGGCGCCCGGTGTCCAGGGCTGTGCTGATGTGGATGAGGACGTCGAGGCCGGTGGAGTCGAAGTAGCTGACCTCGGACATATCGAGCACCAGGACAGCTGGCGCGGTGGTGATGGCGTGTTCGAGGACGTCGCGCAGTTGTGGCGCGGTCGCGAGATCGACCTCACCGATGACGGTGACAACGAGGGCGGCGTCCGTCACTTCTTCTCGCACCGTGAACTCGGGCCGTTGCTGCGCCATCTATGTTCGCCGCCTTTCCGTGATCTGGTCTGGACCCGGGGACATTGTCACGTCGGTGTCTCGATCGGCGTCGAAAGACGAGTTGTCTCCACGAATCTGCCGGTGCACGATACCGCGCGCTGACCCGCCGGATAGGTGCCCCGTTCGGAGAGGACAGCCAGATTGTGCTTGCGGCGTCGATGGCTTGTCCGTGACCCGGCCGAGGTCGATGCCGTCCGGATCGGCAGATGACGTAGGCTATTTGGGTTGCCGGTGGTGTGCTATTCCGACGCATGGTCCGATACCAGGTCTTGTGGTCTGGCGACCCAGGTTACGGGTGAGGTATTCGGCGACCTCGAAGACGAAGGACATCATGGGCGAGGTAGGTGTAACCCCGGCAGCCCTGGTAGCCGAATTCCCCGCGGCTGCTGTGGAGTTGGCTCCCGTTCGGCACGAGCTGCGGCAGTGGCTCGCGCAAACGATCCCGGATCCTGCCAGAGCCTACGATCTGCTTCTGGCGGCGGGCGAGGCGTGCAGCAACTCCATCGAACACGGCCATCACGGTGATCAACGGACGATCCGTCTCGAGGCTGCCGTGGAAAACGGAAATGTACGGATCACTATCGCTGACACTGGACAGTGGCTTTCGCGCGACCACGAACCTGATTCCGTGCGAGGACGTACCGATTCACACCGAGGTCGGGGCTTGGCAATCATCCGGGCACTGGTCCCCGACACGTCGGTCACCGTGATCGAATCGGGCACCACGGTCGAGCTCATCGCACCGCTCACCAACCCGGAAACAACGCCAACAGGTAGATAGGCCTCTGCGGGGGACCGGTGGTCGGTGTGGTCAGTGCCCTGCTTGGTCTGTCAGGGCGAGTCCTTCTTTGTTTTTGATGCGGCGGTGTTCGAGCAGTAGCCATCCTGTGCCGGTGAGGAAGGCGATCGCGCACACGATCGCGGCGATGATCGCCCACCCGTTGAATCCGTATGCCGCTGCGGTCAGGGCCAGGCCCAACGCGACGATGCCCAGCGCCCACAGCACGATGCCGGGAACGTTGTAACCGTCCTGTATTCCTTCACCGGCGTGGCTGCGCGAGGTGCGCGCGTGGTCGGGGAAATTCCCGTCGCCCGGATAGGCCGCAGCCCGGCCGTGGTCACTGGATATCTCCGGATCCGACATAGCTGTTCTCCTTGGTCCATCTTCCCCACCCGCAGATGCGGACTTCACCGTTTTCCGGCCGGCAAACCGGTCCCGGCCAAACAATTTCCTCACGATCGCCGCCGATGGGAAAGGGGCGCGGGGTGAGTGGTCGCCCCGCGCCCCTTTCGTCGGGTTTGACGGGCGGCGTCGTTCAGCGGCCTTGCTGGTGGGCGGCTTGACGGGCTACGTCGACGTCGGCTTCGGCGCGGGCTTTCTCCGCGTCGGCTTCCTTGCTCGCGGCTTCGCGTTGGGATTCGGCCTTGTTCTGGTGGGCTCGGTCTTCTGTCGCCTACCCGCGCCCGGCTGGACCAACCAGATACCGTCGCGCCCGTATTCGGGGCGCAAGGGCGGTGGATGCCTCTTGGCGCGATCGTGGCGGGCCGCTCGTTGTCGAGCTGATCTGGTCCGCGAACGCTCTGTCGACGTTTCGGCTGTTTGCTTGTGCGACGGGGGTGGGTGCGACATCGGGGCGCGCCGATGTTTCCGTCCGTTCCAGCGGGCTACTGCCCTGCCGAACCGCTGTCGGAGGAAGGGTTGTGTTCATGTCCGAGTTGTCCGCTGTGGCGTCGGTGTGCACGTTGCGTCGATCACCGTCCGAATCCAGTAGTGACCTGATCGCCCGTCAAGTCCTGAAGAACCTCGCCGCGCACGACGTCGCGGGGGAGGTGGTCCGTGTCCTGGACTACGACGTCCATCCGGGGGTGAGTACCGACGAAGGCGACGGTGATCAGTGGCCGATCCTGCGGCAGCGGATCCTGGATGCCGAGATCGTGCTGATCGCCACGCCGACCTGGCTGGGACACATGTCCTCGGTCGCTCAGCGGTTACTCGAACGTCTCGACGCCGAACTGTCCGAAACCGATGAACACGGGCACCCGTCCACAGTCGGCGAGGTCGGGCTGGCCGCGGTCGTGGGCAACGAGGACGGCGCGCACAAGATCAGCGCTGACCTGTTCCAGGCGCTCAACGACAGCGGCTTCACCGTCCCCGCTCAGGGCTGCGCCTACTGGAACGACCACGCGATGGGATCCACCCACTACAAAGACCTCGACCAGGTCGCCACCACCACCGCCACGCTGGCACGTAACGCCGCCCACATGGCCCACCTACTGCGTACCGCGCAATACCCGCCCCACCAATGAATGACCCGGCCACCCGCCGTCGGTGCCGCTGCGTGCTGATTGTGTGCCCCGGGTGCGGGTATCCGCTGGTACAGGAGGTGTGAGATGCCCAAGGAATGGACCGATAAGCAGGAACGTCAGTACGAGCACATCACCGACTCGCAGAAGGAGCAGGGCGCCAGCCCCGAGCGAGCCAAGGAAGTGGCTGCCCGCACGGTGAACAAGAACCGTGCTCGGGCCGGACAGACCAAGACCGCCAGCCGCAGTTCGGTGGAGGACAAATCACCCCAGCAGTGCGGCGGTCAACGCTCCGGACGCAAGGGCCCCAAGGGCCCGACCCGCGATCAGCTGTACAACGAAGCGCGCCAACGCAATATCGAGGGCCGCTCGAAGATGAGCAAGAGCCAGCTCGCCGCCGCTCTGGACCGCAAGAAGAACGCGTAGACGGAATCGACGAACGAGGCTGACTGGACGGCTGGATCCACGAGGGCCCGGCGGTCGCAGGTTCGACCAAGCGCCCTGGTCAGTGTCGGAATGCAAGTGACAGGAGGAGAACATGGGCTTCCCCGAACAGCAGCAGCCGGTTCCCGGCGTGCAGAGTCGGATGTCGCCGGTGCCGGACTGCGGTGAGGACAGTTACCGCGGCTCGGGCAAAATGATCGGCAAGGCCGCGGTGATCACCGGCGCCGACAGCGGTATCGGCCGCGCGGTGGCGATCGCCTTCGCCCGCGAGGGCGCCGACGTACTGATCTCCTACCTCGATGAGGACGACGACGCGAAACAGGTCGCCGACCTGGTAGAGCAAGCCTGTGGTCGTCGCGCGGTCCTGGTGCCGGGTGACCTCGCCGATCCGGCGCACTGCCGCGCTGTGATCGACCGTGCGGTGGCGGAGTTCGGCAAGATCGACGTGCTGGTCAGTAACGCGGCCTACCAGATGAGCCACGAAACGCTCGAAGAGATCAGTGACGAGGAGTTCGACTACACCTTCAAGGTCAACGTCGGCGCCTACTTCTCCCTGGTGAAAGCGGCGCTGCCGCACATGCCGCCCGGCTCCTCGATCATCGGCAGTTCCTCGGTCAATTCCGATATGCCCTCACCCACGCTGGCACCCTATGCCGCGACCAAGGCCGCGATCGCGAACTTCTCCGCCAGCCTCGCCCAACTGCTCGGCGAACGCGGCATCCGCGTCAACAGCGTCGCCCCGGGGCCGATCTGGACGCCACTGATCCCTTCGACCATGCCACCGGAAAAGGTCGCGAACTTCGGCGACGACGTCCCATTGGGCCGCGCCGGGCAACCCGCCGAACTCGCCGCGGCCTACGTCCTGCTGGCCAGCCAGGACGGCAGCTACATCTCCGGCGCGCGCCTGGCCGTCACCGGCGGACGACCCATCCTCTGACCGAGTCCATACCACCGCCTACCGTCAGGAGCAGCAATGGCCAGCCGTGACACCATCGCTCAACTGCATCAGGACATCACCACCGCCGAAGACGCCGGCGATCACGCGACCGCTGACAGGTTGCGCATCGAGCTCGCCGAAGCCGTCGATGCGCAGCGGGCTACCGAACACAACCGCGACATCTGAGCGTGGCCGCACTGGTCCGACCCGCCGCCAGTGAATGAGCCGACCGCGCGGGCTCGAACGAGTTGTGCGCGGCGGCAGACGCTTTCAATATCGACCCGTGGCAGGACGACGTCGGGTCCGTCACGTAGGACGGCAAGAGGGGCGCCATAGGCACCGAGCCGTCGACGCCTGCGGAGGTGGGGAACCACCACTGAGCGGGCGCTGCTCCGGGGTGAGGAACAGCGACGTCGCAATTCCTCTCTGCCCCACAGTTTTACAGCGGACGCGGCGGGTATGACCCCAGCGTCTTGCTTGATCAACTTCCGCTGCCGGGGGACCTCAGTGACCATTGCCGACACCTCGCTACCGACGCCGTCGACCCACCCGGGCGCATATCCGGCCTCGCCGGGCATGCACGACAGGGTCGATGAGGCGGCAACAACTGAGCCGATGGCTGGGCCGCGCAATCGGCTGCGGATCCCCACCCGGGCACTATTGCGTCCGCCCGGGGTGTACGCACCGCAGGCCGACACCTGGCTACTCGCCGAGGCACTGACAGAGGCGGGGATCCCGCGCGGTGGGCACGCTGTGGATGTCTTTACCGGGACCGGTGCCCTCGCGATCGCCGCCGCGCGGATCGGAGCGGCCACCGTCACCGCGGTCGACATCTCACGGCGTGCGGCCGCCGCCGCGTGGCTGAACCTGCGCCTGCGCGGAGTGCCCGCGCGGGTGCATTGCGGTGATTTCGCCTCGGTGTTCGGCCACCGCGACTACGACCTGGTGGTGGCCAATCCCCCCTATGTTCCTGCCCCACACGAGACCACTGTCGGCGCCGCCCGCGCCTGGGACGCGGGCGCCGACGGGCGCGCCCTGCTGGACCGACTGTGCGAACTCGTGCCCACCGCACTCGCACCGCGCGGCACAACGCTTATCGTGCAATCGGCGCTCGCCGATCCCGACCGCACCCTCGACGCGTTACGCGCACAGAATTTGAAAGCGACGGTCGTGGCACGCGCGAGCGTCCCGTTCGGCCCGGTCCTTCGCGCACGCGCAGCCTGGCTCGCGCACACCGGCCGGATTGCTCCCACCACCGAGACCGAAGAGCTGGTCGTAATTCGCGGCGACCGCGGCCACCGGTGAACTCGGACGATGACCTTCACCACGAAAAAGAACCTCGCCCTCGCTCAATCGCACCGACGATCGAACCGGGACCCGCCTCATCGGACACGGTCGCCCCGGTGGTCATTGTGCGAGGCAAGGACGTGAGGCACCGACCGATCCGTTTCCCCGGCTGGTGATCCAGAAACGTTGTCACACAACAAGCTGAAGGCATATCGGCGGCTTTCAGGTCCTGTCTGTATCGGGGCCGAGTATGAATCTGTCCGCCAACGCGTGCACGGGACGATCGGCTCGTCCGAGCAGGATCGGCTCCCACTGGCAGGGCGGCCAGCGATTCCGATGCGCGTAGGGAGGACCCCGTCGATAGACAGGCGGCCCGAGACAGGTGAAGGGACCTAATCGGGCAGGGGCGTGCGGACGAAGGACCGACCTGCGCGGATCGGCCCTCGGTCTCTCCCGGTGGGGCATGAGCCGGTCGCGCCTATCGCGCAGACGATTCGCGCGGCCGATCCTCGCCGCGGCGGACACCGCGCTGATGGCCGGTGTCGACACCTTCTTCGCTGGACTCGTTCTCAGCGGCTCCGGCTGCGGGCTGCTCCTGGGCGGGGGAGGCGGTGGCGCCTGCGGGGGTGTCTTCGGGAGCGGGGGCTTTGAACTTCGGATCGGCGACCGGGTGCACCGCGCCTGCGGTGTTGGCGCCGGAGCCTTGACCGGCACTGCTGGTGGCGATCGTGGCGTGGGTGCGGCGGCCTTCATACGGTGGCGTGGCCGGTTGCGCGTCACCCGGGGGCAGGGTGCCGGTCGAGCCGAGGTTGTCCTGTTCGGGGTTGTGCTCGCGTGCGGAGGTGGTTTCTTCCTCGTCGAAGGTTCCGGCGGGGCGGTCGGTCGTGCCGCCGCCGGGCACGTCGGAGCCGGTATCGCGCGAACCGGGGGCTCCTCGCTGCGATTGCGGCTCCTCGGATAGGTGTTCGCCAGACATGACCGAGTCCTCTCCTGCGTTGGGAATAAGGGCGGAAGACCCGCCCGCACTTCCAGCGTGATCCCCACAACAGTGCAGGTCAAGGAGGTGACGAGGACACCGTCTCCGATGCCCTCATCCGGTCGAACTACTTGTCAGGCCATTTACCCGTCAGTTGCTGATAACCCGTGGCTCCGGCTCGGTCGATCGCGGCTTTCACCAGCCCGAAGATCGCCCCCTGGAGGGCTGCCGCAACCAGTACCTCACGCCAGCTGTAGTCCCGCGCGGTCGCTCGGGGTGCCTGGTCTTCGCCGCTGACGGTGCGCCACACGCGGGTGAAGACCGCGTTGGCCGCGATCCCACCGGCCACACCGGCGACCATGGCCAACGGTTTGTACAGCGACGTGGTCATGATCGCCTCCCTCGTAGCGCGGCCCAGGTCAGGAGGGCTGTCGACGCCGCGCCGACCGCGGCGACCGGAGCGAGGTTACGCCGGGTCCATTCGGCGAGATGTTTGCCCGTGTCCTCGACCGGTTCGGACAACGACGGCGTCGCCGCGGTACCCGGCAGTTCGGTCACCCTCGACGCGGTGATTTCGCGGTCGGTGTGCAGATCGTCGCGCTCATCGGTCAGACCGGGAGTCATGGTCGGGGTGGTGGCAGCGACCAGATCCGGGGGGCCAGGAATCTCCGATTGCGAGCTGTCACCGTGAGCGCGGGGGTCGGTGTGGACTGCCTCGTCCTCGTGCAGGCCCGGGGTCAGCTCGGGGGTGGTGACGGCGACCAGTTCCGGTGCTTCGAGAGTCTCGGATCGCGGTGTGGCGCTGTGCTTGTCGGGGGTCATGGATACCTCGCTTCCTGTCTGCGACGTACCCGCCGAAACCGCAGGTAAACGACCTGTCCGGCGCGCTGGCCGTACTCCGGCGGCGCGGGCGCAATTGTGGGCGCTCATGCCAGGGCGAAGGTCAACAGCAGTGTCGGCGGGGCCGTGTCGCGTCGCCACGAGTCGCCGAACCACACACCGGGAGTGATCTCGCGGATCTCGTCGTAGATCTGCGGGACCGGCGACAGGTCGTAGTTCAGCACCCAGCCGGGGCGCCGTCGGTGATCGCGGGGGCGAGGTTGACATCGGCGCGGAATCCTTCGGCACCAGCGGGGCTCACCTGGTTCATCAGATGGCCGCCGTCAGGGACGGTGTAGAAGGTCTTACCGGTCCAGAACGCCGGGGCGATCGGCTGTATCGCGGCGGGACTGATGACCCATCCGTGCTTGGGTCCGTTCGGCACCGTACCGGCGCTCGCGTCGGAGAAGATCGCGTTCTGCTGTTCGAGCGAACACCGCGCCCGCAGGGAGTCGAGGGTGACCGAGAAGTCGCCGGGATCGATGACACAGTTCTCGCCGTAGTCCGTGGCGGGAACTCCGGAATCGGCTGCCGCCCGCTGTGTCCCGAGGGCAACAGTGGTGATGAACGCCGACGCGAGGGCGATCGGCAAGCGTGCTCGGTTGGTGCTCATATCTCACAGTTCATCTTCGAGGGTTCGGTTACCGAATCCATCCCCGTGGATGCCGGGACCGACTGTCGCACAGCCGAATAGCCCGCGATCTCGATATCGAACTTTGCGCCTGGCCGCCGAGGTCGCCGAGTGTGAACGCCGACCCGTCGAGTGAGCGCGTCAGTCCGTGTCGAGCCTGCGGTTGTGGCCGGGCTGTTCGGGCAGGCGCACGATCTGGACGAAGAAGTCGTCGATCTTCTTGATCGCGTCGAGGAACTGTCCCAGGTCGACCGGTTTGGTGACGTAGGCGTTGGCGTGGCTGCGGTAGCTGCTCACGATGTCGTCCTCCGAGGCGGAGGAGGTGGTTGTGAGCACGACTACGAGGATATCGCACAGATCCGGATCGGACTCGACGCGTTCGAGGATCTGACGCCCGCTGTACTTGGGGAGCTTGAGGTCGAGCAGCACCAGTCCCGGCCGCCGCGCGTCGGTGTGGTCGCCTTCGCGGTAGAGGAAGTCCATGGCTTCTTCTCCGTCGCGCACGACGTGCAGGGTGTTGCCGGTGCGGGTGATCGGTGCAACCACGGACCGGGTTGTGGCCGGCGGCGGGATGGGTGGACATGCCGGAATACCGTCCGACCCGCGCCTCCACGCCCACTTTCGCGGCTCCGGCGACCGGACGATGTCGTTCTCGGACGTGGCAGTATAGGTCGATGAGCGTGCGGGACAGGAACAACGTGGTCGTCACCGGTGTCGAGGACGGGCCTACGTTGCTGCTGGCGCACGGTTTCGGCTGTGATCAGAACCTGTGGCGGCTCGTGGCCCCGGAACTGGCACGAGAGTTTCAGGTGGTGCTGTTCGACCACGTCGGCGCCGGTAAATCGGATCTGTCGGCGTGGACGCCCGAGCGCTACAGCGACCTGACCGGGTATGCCGAGGACCTCGTCGAGATCTGCGACGAACTCGATCTCCATGATGTGGTTCTGGTCGGGCATTCGGTCTCGGCGATGATCGCGGTCCTGGCCGCCAATCAGGCCCCGAAGCGGTTCGCGAAACTCGTCCTGCTGACCCCGTCGCCGCGCTACATCGATGACGGCGACTACCGGGGTGGATTCAGTCGTGCCGACATCGATGAACTCCTCGAATCGCTGGACTCGAACTATCTGGGGTGGTCGGCGTCGATGGCACCGGTGATCATGGGCAACCCGGAGCGTCCCGAGCTGGGTGAGGAGTTGACCGACAGTTTCTGCCGCACCGACCCGATGATCGCGCGGGTCTTCGCCCAGGCCACGTTCCTGTCCGACAACCGCGCCGACCTGCCCGACGTCGCGGTCCCGACGCTGGTGATCCAGACCGCACAGGACGCGATCGCCCCACCCGAGGTCGGGGCGTTCGTGCACGATCAGATCTCGGGGAGTGAGCTGGTCACCCTCGATGCGATCGGGCACTGCCCACAGTTGAGCGCCCCGCAGGCCACCGCGGCCGCGATCGCGGCGTTCGCGCGCTCGTGATGATGTCGCCGACCGGTGACGTCACCGGAGGCGGGGGCGGCTCCTGCGGGGACGAGCACCGGCCCGAGGGCACCGACACCAACCCGGCGTTCTCCGCATTGCTCGAGGACAGCGCCGAAGACCTCTACGAGAACGCTCCCTGTGGATACCTGTCCACCCTGATGGACGGCACCATCGCCAAGATCAACACCACCCTGCTGGGCTGGCTCGGCTACCGACGCGAGGAACTCGTCGGACACCGACGCGTCACCGACCTACTCAGCGTCGGCGGGCGAATGTACTACGAAACCCACCTCGCACCGATGCTGGCCATGCACGGCGAAGTCGGCGGCCTCGCCCTGGAACTGCGGGGCGCCAACGGATCTCGGCTCCCCGTGCTGGTGACCTCGGTGGTCAAGACCGGCCCCGACGGCACCGCGCAGCTGATCCGCACCACCCTCTTCGACGCCACCGACCGGCGAGCCTACGAACAAGAACTCCTGCGCGCCCGCCGAGACGCCGAGCAGGCCCGCGAATCCGCGGATCGAGCACGCGAGGACGCCGATCGTGAACGCGACCGGGTCCAGAAACTCGCCACCACCTTGCAGCGCAGCCTGCTGCCACCCGAACTCCCGCAGGTGCCCGGACTACAGATCGCCGCCTACTACCACCCCGCCTCCGCCGATGAGGTCGGCGGCGACTTCTACGACCTGTTCCCGCTGCGCGGTGACGCCTGGGGATTCTTTCTCGGCGACGTGTCCGGCAAAGGGGCCACCGCCGCCGCGGTCACCTCCCTGACCCGCTACACCCTGCGTGCGGCCGCGGTCTACGACCCCGATCCGATCTCGGTACTCGACAACCTCAATACCGTGCTGCACCACCGGTATCGGCGTGACGAGCCCCGCTTCTGCACCGTCGTCTACGGCTCCCTCACCCCCACCGACACCGGGTTCGGGCTCACCCTGGCGACCGGTGGGCACACCCCCGCGGTGTTGATCCGCGCCGACGGCACCACCAGTCTGATCGAGGCGCCGGGCGGGATGCTCGTCGGTGCGTTCCCCACCGCGACCTTCACCACCGTCGAGGTACAGCTACTACCGGGCGATACTCTGTTGTTCTACACCGACGGACTCACCGAAGCCCGCACCGGCGGGCGGGAACGCTTCAGCGAGGAACAACTCCGCCACCACATCACCACTCTCGGGTCCGTGGACGCGTCGACACTGATCGCCGCACTCACCGAGCTACTGACCGCGTTCGGCGACGGAGTCGACGACGACACCGCCCTACTCGCCCTGAGCATCCCGTCGACCGAAGGCCCGCGACCGTGAACACCGAATTCGCCACCACCAGCCACGCCACCACGGCGGGGCCGGTGCTCGCCTTCACCGGGGACCTCGACGCCCACACCGCCCACACCGCCTACGCCGCGATCCAGCGAGTGGCACTGTCGCGCGGGCAACTGCTGCTCATCGACCTGGCCGGGCTGCGACTGTGCGACTCCAGCGGCATCTCCGCCCTCATCGCGGCCAGCCATCGCGCTACCGACACCGACGCCGGGTTCGCTCTCGTCGCCGTACCGCCGAACCTGGCGCGGGTCCTGACCCTCATCGGCCTGGACCGCGTCTTCACCACCTACCCCGACGTCGAGCAAGCCCACACCGCCTGGAGAGCAGCAGCATCGCCCGAGGCCCGCACGTGAGGTCACGGTCGGGACCGCCCAGGCGATGACTGTCATGCTCGACCAGCCCGAAACCCTCGGTCCCGAACGCTATCGTGACCGGCGTGCCTCCTCGACTGCTCTGAGGCCCATGATGTTCCCCGATCGCGCTGTTGCTGATTCTGCTTGCTCTGCCGCTGCCGGCTGGGACCGCTGCCTATCTCACGGTGTAGGCCAGCTACTGGCGGGAGCTGCATCGAGAGACCCGCTCCCGACCTCGCGGATCACCCGGCACAGCGGTCGGGTTGCCGAGCGGTGGCGGTTAGTCCGGCGAACACGGGGTATGTCGGGCTTCGAAGCACGCTCGGACGGTGAGCGGCTAGATATGTGAGCAGAGGAGAACGAGATGCTGGGTTTGGGAATCATCGGCTGGATCATCATCGGCGGACTGGCGGGCTGGATCGCGAGTAAGTTCATGAAAACCGATGCCCAGCAGGGCATCCTGCTCAACATCGTCGTCGGCATCGTCGGCGGTCTGCTCGGCGGGTTCCTGCTGAAGTTGCTCGGCACCGACGTCGAGGGCGGTGGGCTGTGGTTCAGCTTCTTCACCTGCCTCGGTGGCGCTGTCATCCTGCTGTTCCTGGTCCGACTCGTCACCGGCCGCAACCACGCCCTGCGATAACAGCCCGCAGACGTACCCGGTCGGGACTGTCGCCGGTTGTTTCGGTCGACTACAGCTCCAGCAGCCGCCGGGAACTATGGGGAGAAGTGGTCCGAAGCCTTGTCGGCTTCGGACCACTTCTGTTTTTCGCCCGGCGAACGCAACTGACCCGACCCAGCGTGAACGGTGCGCACGCCCCGTTGGATTGATCGACCCGGTGGCGGGTAAGCGGGGGTGACATCGGTTTTCCGGGAGAAGAGGTCACTATGTCCGAGCACGGCAGTGGGATCGGTGACGATATCGAGAACATCGTGACGCAGGCGAAGGCCAAGACCGAACAAGCCATCGGCGCCGTCATCGGCGACGAGGATCTTGAGATCGGTGGCCGTGCCGAGCACCGCCACGCCGCGATCGAGGATTTCCGCGAAGACCTCGAGGTCGACCAGGCCCACCGCGTCGCACGCCACCGCGACAGTTAGCCCAGCCCGGTGTTCGGTTCGACACTGAGCAGGCCGACCGGCGTCGGCGGTCGAATCCCGACGACCGCGCCGAGGTCGCCGACACCCTCGCCATGGTCGTGGCCACCGGACGCCCGTTCAGCAGCCGTCACCGCATCATCACCACCACCGGCGTGATGCGCGTCCCTGACCCCGGCTGCAGGAGGGCCGGTCCGTCAATCGAATTACCGGCCTGGCTCCTGTCGATCATCATCGGCGGCGTGCCCACTGGTCACGGCATCGACGTCGTGCACCGCGTTCACTCGATGTTCGGTTCGCCGGTCGCGGCAGATGAGATTTCAAGGACCGGGCGACACGGCCTGTGGTTTCTTCTTGCCTTCGGCAACTACGGGATCCCGAATCCGGCTATCGACATTCGGTGACGTGGAGCTCGTGGAGATCGACCTGATCGGTGTGTTGCGGGCCCCGATACAGCAGTCGTAGATCTACCCGGAGGCCGCGACCGGGCTCGATCCGATTGCCGGGCTTCGCGCGCAGGACGAACCTGCGTCCGGCCGCCTCTTCGGCCGCGACGTGATCGCGCGTGTCGACGACCTCGTACCAGGGATTCTCCCCAGGATTGACATACAGGTGGGCTGTGCCTCCCGCGAGCCGAAAGGACATCTCCCATCGGGCAACCGCAGTCTCACGGGTGGTCACAGTGAACCGGTAGTCGCAGATGACGCCGTTGGCAGGCCATGGCTGAGGATGGCAGGTCGGGTTCGTGTATCTGGCTTCGATCGGGTCCTGGCTGTGTTGAACCATCGTGACTCCTGCGGTACCTGAAAGCGTCGCTGGTGCCCGGGGCGGTGAGCCGGGTGCCTTCGACTGTTCGCGATCATCGACCACGTGAACCGGGATGAGTCGAGGTGACTCCTGTTGTACCGCAACGGATGCCGACATCTCGGTCGATCGTTACGGCCGAACCCCGGCGGGGCGACCAGTGCTATTTGGTGTTGAGGGTGATCGTGGCGGTACCGACGAGCAAACCGGATTTGACCGCGTCGGTGTTGAACGTCTTGTTCAACAGTGCGGCCGCGTCGCCCGACACCAGCACCCGTGTGCCCTGAAGGACCGCGGTGTCCTCGGGGCCGTTCTGCAGCGGTTGCAGTGTGCTGCCGTCGAGGTCGAACAGCACGGCGTGGGTCGCGGCGGGGGCGCCGTTGACTTTCACGTCACCGTAGAGAACCGAGGTGCCGGGATCGATATCGAAATCGGTCAGCTCGACCGTAGTAGATCCAGCGGTCAGCGACAGCCCGCTGCCGGTGTGTTTGATGTTGCCCTGCACATACGGGTTGACGGTGCCGGGGGTGTAGTACTTCACGTTGCCGCCGGTGATGGGGAAGACGACCGATCCGTCGGCCAGGGTGGCGCTGCCCAGCACACCCGGCGTGAGGCCCAGGGTGCTCAATGCGTCGGTGAAGCCCTTGTCCAGTGCCACTGCGGTGGTTTTGCCGGTCAACCCGTCGATCTGCGCGACAGGCGTGACAGCGGTGCTGGTAGCGGCGGCAGCCGAACTGCTGGCAGACGTGCTGGTGGTGGAGGTATTCGATTCGTCGTCGCTCGAACAGGCCGTCGCCGGCAGCAGCGCCAAGGCGGCGATCGCGACGATCGCGGTGGTTTTGCGGTAGTCGACCATGAGTCTCAAACCCCTTCGTGGTTGTTTTCGAATTGGTTGTCAGAGGGGTTCGTCACGAGCGACGATGCAGATTGGGCATGAATTCGACCGGCGCCGGGAAGCGTCGCGGGACAAGAGTTCGCCGGATTGGGGGGCTCGGGCTTGTGGGACCGATCCGATTACACGGGCGACGGTGATCGCGATGCCCACGCACACCGCCGTCAGGATCGATGCAGACAGGACGGCGATGCCGGTGGTGAGCGGTGTGATGATCAGGCCCGACAGTCATGCGGTACCGGGTTCGATGCGATACCTGCGCGGTGGCGGGCATGGTGTTGGCGGTGATCGAGTTCGGTTCCTTGCGGTGTGTGGTCGGTGAGACCGTCTCGATCGAAACGTAGTTCAACGATCAATCATCTTTTCCGTGTCCCGGCTGTGCGCAGTCGGTGCGAGCCAGGATGGTCGCCAGCGACAGGTCTCTGTGGGTTTCGGCGTGCACGGCCAGGTCGATGCCGGGCAGGGTGGCGCGTAGTTGCCGTGTGGCGGCTGCGTAGAGCAGCCGTTCCTTGATCGTGGCCAGGTCCGGAAGCCAGGTGATGAGCACGATGCACCGGCTCACCGCGTCGTGGACGTCGTAGATCGCCCACCGGCAACGGCTCAGTGGAAGGGTGGCCACGAACTGGTCGTAGTCCGCAGACACACACGTGCGCTCGACCTCGATCCGCCGGTCATCGGACAGGCGTAACTGGATATAGCGGTATGCCCTGTGCGATTCGAGATCGACACACGCACGCCGCGCTGTCGCGCCCAGGGTCGGTGCTGTAGATCCCACCCGTCACCCGCTCTTAGGATCGGTTCGAAATACCGGATGAGCTGCATACTCACACGACATCACCGCACCAGCACGCAGGCGGGCCGAACCCGGTGTGTCACGACCCGGAGCCTTCGGCGTCGACCGGGCATCCACGTGTCGTAGAACAGATCGGCCCGATCACGGTCGAACCGTCAGCGCTGACCGAGACGTCGACCCCTGAGCGGTCCTCGGCTGGTGGCGGGTTCGCACACAGTGGATGTGCCCACAGCCGCGTCGTGCGCCACGATTCGGAACAGTTGGTGGACATCGGCCGAAAACTGACCAGGACGAACCGTCGAATTATCGGGCGGGGGCCTGCATCGTTGTGGTGGTTCCGTCGGAGTTGCCTGTGCTCAATACTGCTGCGGCCAACGCATTGTTGAAGCTCCTTCTTCGGCAGACCCCACACCTTCCTACCTTGGAAGGGTGGTCCGATCCGGAGCCGCCCGGCAACAACGGGCCGGTCATCGGGTGAACCTCCGCGGCCGAGTTCGCCTATAGCGAAGCCCCTCGGGATGTGTCCGAGGTGGGACTTGCACCCCCACGGCCTGACCTAGTCCTTTATGGACGGTGATTGATGCGGCCAGGGAACAACCGCTGTCAAAGCATATGAACAATGTGTCCGGAGGGGGACACATCCGCTAACCACACGGATCGACCTGCGGAAATAGAGTGCTGATATCTGGGTCGAGGTCAGTGGCCGGTCGATCGTCAGGGATGCGTAGTACCACCAGCGGCTTGTGGTTCATCCGTTCGAGTCGGGTTACCGTGGCAGTCCGGCCCGGTCGAATTCCTGCTGGAGACGGGGGCGGCGATGGTGCGTCTCGCGGAGTTCGATCACCAACTGGTCGACCTCGGACCGTTTCTCGGTCCCGGCCGCGAGTACACGCATTCTCTTGAGATATTTCGCGGCGACCCGATAGTGGCCCGCGCCGGTTTCGGCGAGTTCCGTGGTGACCAGGTCTGTGAGCACAGGCAAGACCGCGAGCGGGTCGACCTTCTCGTAGGCGGTGGCCAGACGGTTCCAGACATCGGCACTGTGCAGGTCGAGCGAGTGGGCCAACTGCCATGCCAGTTCTGGATCGCGCAACGTCGATAGTGTGAACTGCACGGCATCTCGGGGATTCGACGAGAGCCGGTCGAGCACATCCCGACAATGCTGCGGCCAGGAATCACCGGCACACGCGTAGAGGCGCGCGGCGCTGCTCGAGGAAGGCCAGCGTCGGAAGACTTCCAGGCGTGCGGCGAGTTCCTCGTCAGGTCGATGTCGCGCCAGCAGGGCGCACCAGTGGTCACCGGCGGCCGACGACTGGTGGCCGGTGCCGAAGTCGGTGGCCTGTTTCGCCCAGTCGATGGCCAGGTTGAACTCGCCGATCTCGGCCAGGGCCACGGAGGTGTCGGTGAGCCACGCCGCGACCGCCCGGTCGCGGGAATGGGTGGCGATGATCGCGTCCACGTCACGGTCGAGGACCGCCATCCGGCGAGCGTTCCACCCCAGAGTGAATCGGACGTGATGGTCGTGTGCCCGCCGCTGTCGGTCCTCGTCCTCGGCGAGGAGGCCGGCATCCGAGCCCGGCCGGAACTGCGTCGGCCGCAGACCGAGTTCGGCAGCGACCTTTCCGAGCTCGTTGCGGTACAAGGCGATTCCCTCGTCGCCGAGCGCGGGAGCGTAGGCGACGGGGTCGAGTTCGAAATAGTCCACGTCGCTGTCGAATTGGAACTTCATCATCCACGCCACCAGCCTCGCTACCGACGGTTTCGCGGTGGCGGCCGTCGCGGCGTGCAAGCACAGCAGTCGACGAACAGCGTCGCCGATGATGCCGCTGGAATCATCGACGCGGGCGATGACGGTCAACGCGCTGGCGAGCGCCTTTTGCGTCACCGCGAACACTGTCGCGGGATCCTCGGTCCCCACCGCAGCATCGAGGACGTCCACCGCCTCGTGCATCTGCCCGCCGTGCGCGTTCGCCGCGCCCCGGCGATACAACTCGCCACGAGTTCGGATCAACGGCAATACGGTGTTCGCGAGATCGGACACCCCGCGATTGTGCCTCGAGCGGATCGATGTAGAGAAGTCAAGAAGGCAAGGTGAAACTGCCAGCAAGGTTCTTATCGGTGCGAATGGGGCTGCTGCACGGATAGGTGTCATCGAGATGGCCTGCCGTGTAGCAGGCCTGAGAGGATGTCATCGTGCCCAAGCCCTACCCTCGCGAGTTCCGTGACGATGTCGTCCGCGTCGCCCGTAACCTGCGGCGAAGGCGTGACGCTGGATCAGATCGCGGCGGATTTCGGGATCCAGCGGATTTCGGGATCCATCCGGTGACGCTGACGAAATGGATGCGCCAGGTCGACGTCGACGACGGCGTAAAGGCGGGAACCAACACCAGCGAGTCTGCGGAGTTGCGGGAGTTGCTGCGCATGCGGAAGTGCGTGAGTTCGAACTGAGAAACGGGGGTTGAGTTGAGCTTGCGATCTGGCCGTTGGATGCGTGTGCTGTCTGAAGAGCCTGATCGTGATCCGGCATTCGTGCTGGATACCGACGGATTCTTGGATCTGGAGCGGTCCCGAGCCCGCTTGGAGATGCTTACCCCCGCTGACGCTGCTCAGGGACGAGCGCTCGTTGTGCTCGGAGGTCCGGGCATCGGCAAGACCACCACCCTGCGTCACATTGTCGAGGACCGAGGCGCGCCCCCAGACCATCCCGGGTTCCCCGGCACAGTATGGGCATCGGCACCTGGCCTAATCGATCGCGAAGCATTCACCTCCGCAGTGGGACAGCATATTTCGGCGTTGCCGGACCTACAGGGCATATCGGTAGTCGACAACCCAACTTTGCCCACTGGGCTTCTCACCTTAGTGATCGATCAGCTCGATGAGCATCCCGACCTGGACCAATTTGTCCGGTACTTCGGGGCGGCACTCGAAGGCAAGGACACCCGTAGTCTCAATGTGCTCATTGCATGTCGTGCTGCGGAGTATCCGAAGTCGGTGACCTCGATACTCGAGCGATCGTTCGGTTCGTGTATTGTCGCCGAACTCGCCCCGTTGACCAGGGATCAAGCAGTAGCGGTTGCCGCAGAGGATGTCTCGGATCCCGAAGTCTTCCTCGAAGCGATGTGCCGCAGCGGCGCGGGCGCGCTGGCCACTTCACCGCTGACGCTGGGAATGTTGATCAGCGACTGGGCGGCCGGGGCCGAACGTGGCGGCCCTGCGCTGAGCATCTTCGAGCGGAATGCACGTCATCTCCTCAGCTCGCCTCACGAAGCCGAAATCGGACTGTCGGAGTCCAGCCTCGAAGAGCGGATGGCCATCGCGTCGCGGATTGCTGCGTACCTGCTGCTGTCGGGACGGCGGACCCTCCGAACCGGCAGTAGCGCGTGGGCGCACAGCGAAGAGATTACTCCTGGCCTACTCGCCTCTGGGCGTGAGGCCGCAGGACTCGGGGAATTCGACGTCACGCCGGTCAAAGTCCGTGAGACGTTGGCTACCAACATGTTCGCGCCCGGGTCCGAAAGCACCGAGTTCACTCATTCTTCTGTCGCGGCGTTCCTCGCCGCCAAATACCTCGTCGCTCGGTTGCGATCACTCGGGAGCCGCGCCCTGGAGCGGCAGCTGTCAGGTGTGTTCTTGGTCGGTGCTCCCGATGAGCCGACAGCTCAGATTCCCGAACACCTGCGTGAGACGGCGGCCTGGATGGCAGGTATGGCACCTCGCCAGGCCGAGTGGCTCGCCGTAGCTGATCCTCAGTCCTTGGCCGGATATTCGATGTGGATTCCCGACTCCGAGATTAGGTCGGTGTTGGTGCGGGGATTGCTGAATCTGGCCGAGCGCATCGAACTCGGTGGCGGTGCCGAGTGGCCGCGGGCCCGGTGGGATCTGAATCATCCGGCTATCGCAGCGAAACTATCGGCCATTCTCCGGTCTGCTGCGGAAGATGCCGAGTATGAGTGGGCTGACCTGGCTCGTGTCCGGGTGGCTGTGCGGATTGCCCATGACTCACGGGTCGAAGGTGCGACCGCTGCACTGCTCCACCTGGTCGAGTCGCGGGGGTTGCCGGTGTCGGTACGCCAACGTGCAGCGCGTGCGGCGATGAATTGCTGGCCTGACAGCGCTGTTCCTCGTTTGCGAGGATTGCTTCAGCAGCTGGTGATCACGCAGGTGTCCGCACACGCGCTGCCGAATGACGACGACTTCGACGATCTCTCGGGCGAGAGTGAACTGGTGGGCACCTTGCTGTCGCTGTTGTGGCCCGAGCACCTCAGCTTCGACGAGGCCGTCGTGCATGTCCGCGTGCGTCGCCAAACCATGGGCATCGGTGTCTATCAAGGCGAAGCCGAGCGGTTCGCCCGCGAGGTTCGCGACGTGGATCTCGATCGATTCCTCGTATACGCCGACATGGCAGTTCGAGCATTTGTCGCCGAACCGGAAGGGACGGCTGACCTCGACACCACGGTTTCCGATCCTGTCCGTAGGGTTCCGCTGCTCGGTCTCTCCGACGAAGACGAGTGGGGACTTCGGGAGTTCATTGCGCCCGTGCTCGATCGAGTGTTCGCGTCGAGCAGAGTGTATGAGCTGCTCGCTGCGGTGGCCGAGATGGTCGCTCCGCTGATCCGTGCATCGTTCAGGATCCCTATGCCCACTCGGCTGGAACTCGTTGACCGCAACGGAACAGAGCTGTCCTCCACCACCGACCTGCGTCGGAGACTGGCTCACGAGTTGGTGCTTCGCCTCACGGCCGCGGAGCAACCATTCGATCGCTACGGTGCGTACCTTGTGGTGTCGGAGTGGTGCCACGAGCAGGTCTTCCAGCAGAGTCCGATCCGAACACCCGTCGAAGCCGAGCGGCGTGAGCGGCAACGTCTACTCGATGACAGCGATACCGTGTGGTGCCTGGCTCAGATCGACACATTCGGTGAGATGGTCGTTCCTTCGCTGGTGCAAGCGTATGCCCTGCTTGTCTCGATTGTCGCCGATCCGTACAATCCAGACACCTTCGCCCTGCTGGAAGACCGACCGAATTCGCCAGAGCGCGAACACTTTCGGTGGGTATTCGACGGGATGCCGATCGATGACGACTACGCCAGGATAATGCGCAGACAGACCACTACGAGGTCGTCCTGGGACATGGCCGAGGACTTCGTTTCCGCCCAGCGACAACGCCTCGTAGCAGCGGCCGGTGGGGACAACGAAGCGTTCTGGACGCTGGTGTACCTACTGTGGGTCAATCCGTCCACGGGACGATTCGAGGATGCGCGATCCCTGGACGTGGCTGATAGCCCCGGCGTGTCGATATGGGCAGCCCCGGAATTTCCCAGGTCCTTCCGCACCGCTTCGATCTCATACCTCCAGTCCGCACACGACCACCATGAGGCATGGTTGGGATTGGATAAAACCGATCGGCGCGCTGAGGCCGGTGTGATCGGCCTCGCGTTCCTCTACCGCACCGAAGGGACGAGTGGCCTTCGCTCCCTGTCCCCGACGAGTTGGGCGTCGTGGACTGCCGCCATCCTGGCCGGATGGCCGGGACTCAACGATCAGGATCCCGATCTGTTCACCGAACTCCTCGGATTCGTGACCCAGCATGCGCTGAGTTCCCTGACCGAGTGCATCGACGAATGGGCACGGACAACCCTGGACAATGCGACCTCGCCCTGGTTCTTCGTGCAGACCATGCCTCTACTTCCCCGCCCGGCACATCCCCGCATGGTCACTCTGGCATGTTCAATCCTTGACTCGATCCGCCAGAGTGAAGAACGCACTGGATCGTTCGCGGCAGGACCAGACTTCGATGCCGAGCGCGACCAGGGGAGCGGCGTGGTCGAGCAAGCCAGTGATCTCTCTGCCGCACTGAAGGTTTGGTCAGTGCTGCTACGACAGTCGTTGAAGCTGCACGATGAACAAGCTGTCCTCCATGTACGCAGTGTCTTCTCCGTTGCACGAGAATCCAACACCGGGCGTGCGAAGGAGATCGCCACCGCGTCAGCCGCCTTGCTGCTGGCCACTGATACCCGGCGTCAATGGCCATTCGTTCACGTCGCCATCATCGAGACGGCCGAGTTCGCGCGCGACCTCGCCTACGCATGTACTGAGCACCACATCGCGGACGCCCTGGCGCGGCACCTCTCCGACTCCGACATCGTTTCCTGCTACCGGTGGCTCGCCCGAGTTCATCCGCCGAACACCGAGGTTCACCACGTCGGTTTCTCGGAAGTGACTCCGGTTCAGGAAGTGCACAGCATGCGCAGGGCGGTACTCGCCGAAGCGACCAGACGCGGCACAGCGGCCGTCGTCCGCGGGCTTCGCGAACTGCTCGAAAGCGCCCCCGACGCTCTCGAACTACGTGCCGCGCTCGTCAACGCGAGAGCAATGGCCCAGAGAAAGGCGACCGCCAGCCTATCGACCTTGAACATACGAGACCTACTGGCTGATCCCCGCCGCCGCATCATCAGCTCCGCAGCACAACTCGCAGCCGTTGTCATCGAGACCCTCATCGATATAGAAAAAGACATTCACACCCACGGGTTCTTGCTCTGGGACCGTGAACGGGAACGGACCGAAAATGGCAGCCGAACTGATCGCTTCCGTCCGAAACCGGAAGGGTCCTTCGGTGTGTACATCACACACGAACTCAAACTACGACTCGCTGAACGGCCAATAGTCGTCAACAGAGAAGTCGTCATCCAACCCACCGGTCCGGGAGACTCAGGACTACGCCCCGACATACTGGTCGATGCCATCTCGCATCAGTTCGAGGTCGCTGCCACGATAACGACACCCATCGAGATAAAAGGAATCTGGCACAAAGACGTTCTCACTGCACAGCAAGGTCAACTACTCCCGTACCTTCGAATGGCAAATTCGAGCTCGGGTATCTACCTGGTCGCGTGGTATCCACTCGATCAATGGACCGCGGCCGGAGACAATGCCTCTCGAAACAGGACGGAATCTCATGTGTCGGCCCCGCAGCTCTTGGCGACGTTGCAGGCGCAGGCGGCCGAAATAAGGCGAACCACAGGGCTATCCATCACCCCGTACGTTCTTACCGTCTCGACAACTACCCCGAGTGCGCTTCTTGACATGTACGACTCGGATCCCAGCGAGTTCGACTGACGTACGACTGGGACCGCTGCACGAGCAGGCGTCCTGGTCGTGCCATATGCCGGAGTCGCTGAAAGCCGTTAGACGTCAACCTTGTTCGGTGGCATTCATCAGCGCTGCTCGGGCACCGCCCGAGATCTGCGGAATCGGCAAACAGGGGGCCGATGGTGACGGTTTCAGCTACTCGAGGTCGGTCCAGTACCACGGCTCGGCTGGAGTGAGAGCTTCGTCCAGTTCGCGGCCGAAGCGGAACCGTGTTCTCACATCATCAGAAATAAGAACCAATATCGAAAACCAGCCTGCTACGGACAGCCGTTCGGTCAGCATGTCAGCTTGGGTGTGTGCGTTGACCGCCCGCAACTGACTGACGAGCTCGGCCGCCCCGAACGGATCGGCGGGGGAGACGTGCGTGGCGATTCCTCGTCGGAGAGTTTGTTGTATCTTTGCGTACGCGTTAGCTTCCCGCAGTCGGCCGAGGAGCAGGGCGATCCCGGCTGCATCGTCTAGAGGAATGTGCGCGGCGGAATCACCATGAGGGGGAGCCTGTATCTGGGAATGCTCTTCGGGGTTCTGCAACTGCTCGCTCCGCGAGGAGATTTCGGGCGAACTGTCGAAGGTGACTCGGGTGGCGTTCGCACGTGACTCCCGCGGGGTGCTGGCCAAGGACTTGCGAAACACCTCGATCAGCTGCGCGGCTGAATGGCGACGACCGGTGTTGATGGTCGGATCTGCGGCGGCGCGGTCTGCCAGTACCTGTATCTGGCCGGGGGTGCCGAATCTCCACAACGCCTGCATCAGGATGAACAGCTCGCCTGCATTGTCGAGAGAGAGACCTGTGGCGGCGCGGTCGGCCAATATCTGCAACGGGGTTTCCTCGCCGACCTCCCACAATGCCTCGATCAGCAGCGCCACTTCAGTCGCGCGATCCAAGCTGAGATGCTCGGCGGCGCGATCGGCCAGCACCCGCATGTGCGTGTGTGCGCCAACAGTCCACAGGGTGTGAATCAGAGAATTCAGGCCGATACAATGGTCGAGCGGGAGATCTCTAACGACGCGGTCGGCCAGCACCATCATCTGGGAATGCGCGCCACCAACCCGCAGAGCAGCGATCAGCTGAGCCAATCCATGCGGGTCGTCGGGGGACAGGTGAGCCGCGGCCCGATCGGCGAGTACCTGCAACTGGGAGTGAGCACCTAGGTACCGCAGGGTATTCACAAGCTTGGTGATGCCAAAGGGGGCATCGAGAAGGACGTGGGTCACGGCCCAATCGGCAGGGCGGCGATCACCGGGGACCTGTGTCGACAGCGCCTTGACGAGTCTGATCGCAGCATGGACGTGCCCGCGGCCGACGGCGTTCTTCCACAATTGAGCGGCAATACGGGAGTGCCCGCGCTTCGACGCGGCATCGGCGAGTGCGTACTGGGAGTCGGGTGCTGCATGCGCGGCAGCCGCTGTCCAGAACCCGAGCGGTGGAGTCGATCCGGCGCGGATACGTCCGCCGTGCTGGCCCAGGTATTCGGCCAGCTGGTACTCCGGTTGCTTCGATCCGCGACGGTGGCCTTCCCTCACATGGCGGGGGTGTGGGGACAGGGGGCGATCTTTGATCGGCGTCACGGGCCCCCGCGCGCCCTTGCATCTTCTGCTGAGCTCAGTCACGGCGGCTTCGAACCAGTTCTCGTCCAGGGTGTCCCAGGTGATGTCGTCGATGTAGCCGGCCGCGATATCGCGCAGCAGCAGGTAGGGCAGAACGTTGGGATGGCCCATGCGCACCAGGTCCATCGCTGCTTCGATCACTGCCCGCCCTACTGTCCCCGCCTGCTTTTCGTAGACGTGGATCAGTTCTGGCCCGCCGGCCAGGTATTGGGTGATCATACCGTTCTCGGCCCCCTCGACCGCAATCTGTAGGCGCGGATCTTGCCGTGCAGCGGCACGCATGACGTCCAGAGCGGCGCCGGTGAAGTTATCGGGCACGGTGATAGTGACCGGTTCGAGTAGCGTGCGGGTGGCTGAGGTGGGGTCGTCGCTCAGCGCGGCGTAGTGCTCGTGCCACAAGCTGCCGAGGACCACTATCGGTGCCCGGCGAGGATCGGCCAGCACGTTGCTGATCTTCTCCGCGATGCGCCCGCGGTCGAGTTCGTCAGCGAGTGGGAAGTACCGTTGGGTTTCGTTGAGCCACACCACTGTGCGGGGTCCGACCCTGTCCAGTTGCTCGATCAGCTCCTCCGGGCGGAAGGGCGAGGGACGCCACAATCGCCATCCCCGCCGAAGACGCAACGGAGCCAACGCCTGCCACAAAGCGCGGGTCTTGCCGGTGGAGGAACCCCCGATCAGCACCACGATTCTGCTGTGACCTGCCAGCGCTTCATGTATCGCCTCGGCGAGTTGGTCGTCGTGGGCGCGGCGGACATACCTCGGCAACGCAGTCTCGACAGTGCCGGCACCACTGTCAGAAGCGGTGATCGGTTCGTGGACACCCAGTGCGAACGGATCGAGCACCTCGTTCAGCGGTGATCCTGGCTGGAGCCGGGCCTCGGCGACGACGCGCCTGTGCGCGTTCCTCCATCGCTTCAGCTCACCGTCGCTGACTCTCCAGGCTCGCAAGACCGGCGACAGGTTCTCCCATTGCGGGAACGTGTCGCCGTGTATCCAGCCGTGGATCGTGTTGCTGGCAACGGTGACTCCCTCGTGCGCGGCCAGCCTCACGTAGCTGATCCGCGCGGCGGTGTGGAGCTCCTCCAGCATCCGCTGCAGATCCTCGCGCGTGTGGATGTCGTCTGGATCGACCAACACATCCCCCTCCAACTGCTGTTGTTCGGTACCGTTCGGTGAACTCGCTCTTCCGAGTGTTCCAACCTGGGCCCCGGCAGGAATTTTCCGCACCGGATGCACCGAACGCTCTCCGGGAACAACAGTTACCAGCATGAGCCCCACCGAAATCATCGCCCTCATCGCCTTTGTCGTGCTCATGCTGCAGAACGCCACCCAGATCCCACACGCCATCGCCGCTCTTATCAGGGCCTGCCTGCCGGTAGTACACGCCACCCGGGACCTCGCCGCGGCGATCGAAAACCCCTCCTCGGTCCTGGCCGATGCGGACACCGACACCGATCTGTCGTAGAGCGAATCGTGAAGCCGGCCTTCTCGGTGGCCTCGACAAGAAGCGTCGATGAAGGAATGAAGACAGTGCCTCGAGGCCCCTCGAATGGTGACGCCGAGTACGAAGTCGAGCGTAGGGAACTGAGGAGATCGGTGAGGCATGCCCGCCGTCCAACCGCAAATCGATGGAAATGCTGCCAGGCTCGCCGCGCTTCAGGTCCTCGATCAGTATTGTCTTTCCGGCACCGCCGGAAGCGAGGAGCACAAAGGACCTGTGGGTACCGATCGAATCGCCGACCAGCTCGGGGCGGTCACCGGTCTACCCATCGCGACTCAGCGTTACAGAGTCCAGCAGTCCATGCCGAGACAGGGGACATCGGCCGTCACCGGAACCACTCACCGGTGTCCCGATCTGCTCCGGTCGCGGAGGCATGTCGCCTGGAGCTGCAGTTGTCCTCCCGGATATGCCATACCAACCGTTCTGGCGTTCGTCGGCCGGGATACCGCCGGTGTCGACGAAGTCGAGAAACACGCGGGTCAGCACGCCTGCCAACTGCCAGACAACTCTGACCACAGTGACAACCTACAACTCACGTACCTCCGGCAACGGGTCACCCCGAAATAGTCCGGTACCGAGGGCACGGCCACCTGGCTCTGCCAAAGCGACACCCTCACCCGACGGTTCAGCTCGACCGTGTGCAGCCGTTATGAGTTCCCCGGTAGGAGGTTTCGGGCCGATCCAATCCCAGCACCGAGGGCGTGGACTCTGTCTTCGCGCTGGTGCGTCGAGCCTCATCGATAGGGTGCGTCTGCGGCCTCGACGTGGGCGGCCACCATAGCGGCCAACGTCCCTGGTTCGGCGTCGCGGAATGTCAACTCGATCGACTGCCGATCCACATCGAGCCGGATCAGTCCCGAGCCCCACACCGACGCACCGTCGAGTCCACCGACAATCCCTCCACCTTCGAGGACATAGTCCCGGCCGTCGGCCAGCAGCCGGTCCGCCTCGGTCAGCTTCCGCACGACCTGCTCCGGAGTATGCCTTTTCCGTGTTGCCATGAGTATCGAGCCTTCCCGCCCACAACAGGGGCATTCAGACTCCCACACCACGCGGACCGAACCACCGGGGTCACGTCAGTTCGACCGGGGGCAGGATTCGAGAGTTGTTGACAGTACCTGGAATACCGGGTGCGGGGCCTCTGTCATCGCTGGAGGTCAGCTCAGATACCAGCCTGTCACGCTCAAACGGTCACACGCGGGAAACGCGATCGTGGTCGCGTGCGATTCCGCGATGAGCGCGCTAGGTTATTCCGGCCCGAGCGGATTCGGCTGTGCTGTCACGGCTGAAGAAGGCAACCACGTCGACGGTGGTTGACAACAAGTCTGTGCGCTTGGCCGAGGTGAAGAACTTGGACGGGCATGTGCAGCAGACATTGCTGCACATGCCCGTTCGGGCGAGACAGGCTCGCCTCGATTTCGCGCCTGCCCCTGCACAGCCGAGTCGAGCGGTCGTGCACTGCAGGTACGGACGGCGCGGCCGGAGCACGCCTCGGTCACCGCAGCCCCACGTCGCAGCCTGGGCGCACCGATGGTCCATACTGCTGGCGGTGTGCGACGTCGACTGGCTGCGGGCCTATTGCAAGACCTTCGCCGCCGTGCTGCCAACTGTCCTCCGATGTCGTCTGGCAGATGATTTGTGCGACTACGGGGACGCGGTAGCGGGCATGACTCCAATCACGTCGTTGTCGGCTCCGAGCACGGTTACTGGCGGAGACCTACTTCGCTGGCTCAGGGCGGTGAGGTGTTACCGCGATCAACGCGGCGAGAATATTGATCGCGGTGATTGTGTCGACGAAAGCCGCGACTACGCACCCGGCGAGAGCGCCGAGGGCGATCATCGTGTAGGCAGAGTGCGGTGGGCGCTGTGGCTGTGGGTTTGCGACGGAGCGAGCAGTGCGGTCCGGCGGTGGGAGGTCGGGCATCGTCGGCCTTTCGTGCTGTGCGGAAGTGAGACTGGCTCCAAGTCATAGGGCCGGGTTCGGAAGATCCCCCTGGACGCGTGGGTGCGGGTGCATGCTGGTGTTCGAATCTTGGTTACCGCAGGGGGATTGGGCGTCGCGGGGCCTATAACTTCGAGACCGGGCGTGGTGTTGTGCGTCGGGGGTGTTGGGCTGCGGGTCCAGCGCGCTGCTTCTGTGCATGGAGGAGGAACTTTGATGGGTACATCGGACTTCGGTGTTTTCCCAAGCGACACTGTGTCGTCCGATCTTGAGTCCGTCAGCCCCGCTGTTTCGATGAATCCCGTCGATGACCTATTCGACCCGGTGATGGGCGAAATCGACGTGCCTGTTCTCCGGTCCGAATCCAGCGACATCATGGTCGAGGTGGAAATGGGGGGCGCAGGTCCCGCTGCTGCGGATGCGCTGCGGATGCAGGCCGAGCTTGAGCTCTACGAGCTTCTGACCGCTGATGGCATCAGCGCTCTGGTGTGGGAGAAGGTGGTCGAGGAATTGTCGGCTTACGGCTCGCAGGTGCTCGATCCTTGGATCCGTAACGGTGTGATCTATGCGAAGGCGCGGCGCTTGGTCATCGGCTTGCCGGATTGGCCGGCTGGACGCGAACGGTTGGCCGGCGATCGGAATTACCGTCAGGACATGATCGCCCACACCATCGTCGGGGCATTGGGAAAGCTGCACACCAACCTGTCCACGGACCAGGGATGGGACCCTCGCAAAGGGGCGACGCTGAGTTCGTTCTTCATCACGGGCTGTCTGATCGAGTTCGTCTCGGTGTTCGATAAGGAGCGGGTGTGGTGGACCACCCATCACGCGGGTCCGGTGGACTTCGTCGAAGCGACCGAGTTGGTCGAGTCCGGTCGCGCGGTGCTGTGGGGGACGCAGCTGGGCGCAGACCCGGCCGAGGTGGTGACGAATCGGGTGGTTTTGTTCGACTATCTCGCCACCTTGTCCGCCGATGAGCGATTGATTCTGTGGGCGAACGTGAACGGATATTCCCACGCTGAGATCGCTCAACTGTTGGGGGTGACAACGAAGGCGGTCGAACGCCGTCTGTACCGGTTGCGCGAGAGTGCGCGAATGTCAGTGAGGAGTCTAGGATGACCCCGGTCGAGCGCGCCGAATCCGATGCCGAGCAGGTGATCACGCTGGTACGTCTGTTGCTGGAGCGATCGTCGTTGGGGGAGGAGGGGCCGCGGCTGTTGCGCGGCCGGGCTCCCGACGACCAGCTCGAACGCATCCGCAGGCTTCGACACAACCACACGAACCTCGCGCTGGGGCCATCGGAGTCGGCCGCGCGTCGCCTCATCGCGGAGGTGGCTGGTGACCTGCCCAAGCGCACACCCGATCACAACGGGGCCGTAGTGGTCGCGTCCAGGCTGCTGCCCGCCGCCCACGAGGTCGAGATCACCGACCCGAGGTACAACGGCTGTCTACGGAACGACTCGGATACCTTGACCCGGGTCGTGGACGAGTTGCGGCGCCTGGCATGAATAGAAGTGCGCGATTCGTACCGGATACGCGGAGGGAAGGGCTGGTCAGGAAAGATCCGTTGAAGGAAAGGCGTTTACGAGCTATTCGGCCAGCCGACGTCACGACCGGTCACCGATGTCTATGTGGCCCGGGGCACGGTGTCGGCAATGGGTCTGTTTCCCCGGACCACTCGCCGCCCTCGGCGTGCGCCTGTCCATCGCACCGGGCTTTCCGCGATCGAGTGCCGTCCGGCTGTTTTGAGCTGTAGGAACGTGTTGGGAACTCCGTAGCCGTTGTATCGGCAAGGATGGACCGCCGCCGATGCCGGAATGAATAACTCGATCCCCTCGGTTGCGATCGGAAGCCATGAGCCTGTCGGGACTCGCATGGTTGGTGTGCGGGCGAGGTGATAGGCCATCGCATACACGACATCCGGAATAGAGGCGTCGCGAAGGCCGGTTGAATTCGCTGTTGCCCGAAGCACCGTCACGTTGTCAGTACAGAGCCGTCGAAGGTGCTCACCGTGCCGTTGCACCTACTGTCCACAATCGGAAGGGCCGGTGGTGATCGTGGTGCGCGGCGATCGGGAGGATTGGGCTCAGGGACCGGTCGCTGTGGTGGAGTGTGAATCTCGGTAAGGCTGTTTGGTTTTGAGCGCGGCGTAGAGGAGGTCGCAGCGGCGGCGTGCCGGGCAGATGAGGGCGGCGTTGTGCCTCTTGCCTTCGTCGCGTTCCGCGAGTAGTAGGCGCGGCTGGCCGGGGCGTGCAGCGACGCGAAGGCCGAAAGGGACAGCGTCCGTTTGAGTTTGTGGTTGCTAGATCGGGCGGGGGTGCTTGCCACGGATCGAGCTGCCGGATCGGTGTGTGATCGGGGCGATGCCAGCGTAGGAGGCGAGATGTCCGGCGGTCGAACGCGGCGTCGTCTCCGACTTCGAGCAGGATGCGGGCGTGAACTTCCCCCGCTGAACCGGAGAGGTGATGTTCCCCGGGTTTTTCGGAGTCGGTTTGGTTGGCTTCTTGGTGGGAAATGACGGGGTTCGGAAAGACGGTGTCGCCGAGTCCCATCCGCGCCCAGGGTGGCTGCGAATAGTGTTGCGTCACCTGATCCGCTCGGACCGCCATCCGCTCGGACGAATGGCGTCGGCTCGGATACGGCGGCATCGTCGGCGGCTTCGCCCGCCGTGGGCGATGCCGCACCGATCCACTCGGTCCGCGATCGACCATGAAACCCACAGTATTGCAGGTAATCTCGAAGCTCCGCTGTGCCGGCGAGAGCTTCGCCCCAGAGCCGAGGAACTGCTCCAACGCGGACCCGAAATCGCCGGTCGAGAGCCCATGCAGATACAACAGCGGCAACACCTCGCTGACCTGTGGTGATATTCGTGCCCAGGCGGGCAGGATCGCCGAGGAGAACCGCTGCTGCGTCCCGGAGTCGGCATCGACACGGCGGTCGTTGACCCGGGGCGCTTTCACCCGCACCGCACCGGCGGCGGTCAGCACCTGACGTTCCCTGTGTTACCCGTTGCGCACCATGAGCTTTCGACCGTTCTCGTCGACTTGGTCGGCGAGAACGGTCGACATAGGCGGCGACCTCGGCCCGTAACGCGGCCTCCAGCATCCGCCGGGCGCCCTCACGCACGATCTCATCGATTGGTGAACCCGAACCACTAACCGCAGCACCGCCTGATTGGACTCGGCGCCGCCGTCGACTATTTTGAGCATGGGACGTACCTTCCCGCCCGGCGTTGGCGCGCCAGGACTGATCAAACCCGTTGATTCCAGATCATCCGGAAAGGTACTCCCTCCCGGTCATTCACAGGTTTTGATCATTACTCCAGATAGTGCGCGCAGCCCTCCGTGCAGCGCAGAACTTCCAGTGGCGGATTGGCATCAGCATCACCGTCGACCATGTCGAACAGGTTAGCCGGGCTCCATGCGCGCGCCGGTGACCTGGCGTCCGTCCGATAGGAGGCGTCCATAGGTGACAACAAAGATGAAAGAACAGTGACAGACACCCCAAAAACAGGCTGGCATCCACCAGGCCGTAGTACCTCGCCAGTAACAGATGTGATAGACAGCCACACCGGTTGTGGTGCATGCGCGCGTCGCCCATGCATCGGGTTACGAAGAATAGTGTGCTACCTACGCTAATTACTGTTAGCGCAGTTGTGAGGTGAGAATCTCGCGTCACGGCAGTCCCTCCTTGATGGATATGCCGGTAAGTGCCCAGTCGTGTTCAGGGCAGCCGATCGAGGAATCTGCGAACATGGGTGGCTTCGCTGCTTCCGGTGGTCGGCAGGCGTAGTAGGGGGAAGTGGTAGCGTCGGCAGATCTCGTTTTTCAATGCGTCGCGGGCGAGTTGCTTCGGGCTTGCTTCATGAGTGCTGTGGCCATCGACTTCGATGGCACCGAGGTTCGCGTTGGTGATCCGGTTGTAGATGACGAAGTCGAACGATGCTCGGTGTCGGACGAATTCACGTTGCCGTTTATCGAGCGGGTCCAGGGTGTGTGGAAATACGTTCTGTAGGTACACCTGCCGGTGTGTCGCCATATGACTGTAGTCGGGCTCGGCCAGTAAACCCTCCAACATTGTGAGGGCGATGTCCTCCGACGGCCACTCGGTTCGTCCCCATCCGATGTGCCGGTGTGTGCGCCGTTTCGTGTAGTCGGTGTACAGCAGGTCGAAGATCGACACCACGTCGCTGTCGATCACGGCGGTGTTCGGGTCCCGGTACCGGATGTAGCCGATCAGATCGCGTAGGTGTCGGCTTTTCGGGAGTTCGGACGGGTGTGTGACCAGTACGAACAAGCGTTTGGCCCGAGATACCGCCACATTGATCAATTTGGGATCGTCGGCGAAGGTCAATGCTGCTCTGCCACTGGGGGTGTCGTCCAGCACCGTGGTCATGACGACCGCGTCCTTCTCTCTTCCTTGGAATTTGTGCACGGTGTCGGATTCGATGGATTCGATCAGGGCGTCGGTGACTCGGTTGGCCTGACGGCGGTATGGTGTGGTGATTCCGACTTCGTGCGGCGGGATATCGGCGGATATCCAGGGGAGGACTTCGTTTCGGATTACGTCGATCTCACGCTGGTTGCTCCGTCCTTTCGACTCCGGATCGTTGCCGTACACGTGGCGCATGTGGTTGCCGGGAGCGGTCCGAACCACTGTCATCGGGGCGAACCCCGGCGTGCTGTGGGTATAGGGAATGAGTTTGTTACTGTAAAATTTTCGGTTGCAGAACTCGATGATGTCCGGATCGCAACGATAGTGTTCGCGCAGCATCACTCGGGGCACTCGATCGCTGTATTGGTCGATGATCGAGGACAGGACGCTGCGTCGGTAGTCGTAGACCGGATCGGGCGCTGCGGGAGGGTCGATGAGGTTCTTGGTGACGGGTGGGAGTTGCTCGAGGTCGCCGACCACGATGAGGTTGCGCGCGCATGCCAGTGCTGGGCTCACTGTGACCAGGTCCACCTGTGATGCTTCATCGATGATCAGGTAGTCCAGTAGCGACGAGGCGGCGATGCTGTTTTGGAGTGAATGGCAGGTGCTCAGGATCAATGGGTAGTCGTGGGTGAACCGTTCGAACTGTTGCCGAAATTGTGGCGTGTAGATCGTTCGGGTCAGTGCGCTGTATCGGGTGTGTAGTGTTTCGCGGAGCAGCTGTTGAGATAGCCGTGCTTGGTCGCTCTGCAACGGGTCGAACTGCTTGCTCTGCAGTGTTTTTGTCAGTTTCTCGGTTTGCTGCTTGAGTTCGCCGATTTTCTTCTGGTAATACAGGCGCTGGATGCGTAGCACGACGTCGATGTTGTCGGGGTCGACCTTGCGCAGCGCCCGGTACTTGAAGTAGCGGTTCATCATGTCGACCATGCGCCCCCAGCCGTGGTCGCGTATCCAGAGTGGATCGGTGTCGGCGATGAAGTCGAGTAGCTTGTCGGCGCTGTAGCGGCGCAGCAGCGGCAGGTCTTCGGGGTCCGGTACGTCGCGTCGGTCGAAGAACGATTGGAAGTGTTGCTGTTCCAGCTCGTAGGCGTGCAGTTGCTGGCGCAGTTCGGCGCGCTGGCGATCCTTTTCGAGGAGGCTGACGAGGCGTTGGCTGACCTTGTCGAGTTGGTGTGCGGCATCCTCTGTAGGGGTGGTGTTTGTGCGTAGCATCGCGTCGAGCGTTGCGTTGCGTGGTCCCTGGTTGTCGAAGAATTCCTGCCGCTTCTTGGCTCGTCCGAGATTGGCGGCCACCATGCCGAAGCCTTCTTTGGTCAGCTTGTCGAAGACGTTGTCCACGGCGGAGTTGCTGAACGAGACCACCCCCACAGTTGTGCCGGGTGTGCAGATCAACGAGGCGATGATGTTGAGTATCGTCTGCGTCTTCCCGGTTCCGGGTGGGCCATCGATCACCGAGAGCGGATACCGCAATGCGTTGAGCACAGCCTCGCTCTGGCTGATGTTGGTACCGAACGGGTACACCGGACGCGGGATATCGTCGGCAGGTCGGGGTTCGATCGGGGTTAGTTCCAGCAGTCGGGCCAATGCGCTGGAGGGGTGAATGAAGTCCAGCTTCTGATGGTTTCGAAGCAGGACGCCGGAATCGCCGGGCAATCGTTCTGCCACCGTGCGCCAGTATCTGAGCACGTCCTTGGAGCGGGCGGTGATGGGGGCGTTCGGTTGCGCTTGCACACGATTGGCGTGGTAGGACTTCCATACGCCTTTGTCGTCCAGTACGTGCCACCATGATCCGGCTCCGGCGGGGCCGGTGAACAGGTAGGCCTCGTTTGCGTGGTGCACAGACCCGTCGATGAAGAGGCGTGTTCGCGATCCCTGTGGCATCGGTTCGGGGCGGTCGAGAATCGTCACTCGTTCCCGACTGAAGTGGTAGTCCTTGGAGTTGCCGAACCGTATTCGTACCCGTCCGGATTGTGGCTCGTATTCGGTGATCTCCAGGGTCTTGTCCTCCGGATCGCTGTTCTCCTTCCTGCGGATGACGACCGTGACAACCCGTGGATCAAACATCGAACCCCCTCACCTCCGCACGGCAACGTGCCGCATCTGGTTCTCGCGTCGCTCCGGCTATGGCCGATGGCTCGACATCCGTGCGTATCGCAGATTACCGCCAACAGTCGAAAGTCGCTGTGCTGACGGTATATTCACCGGTCATCTCGACGGAGGAGTGGTCGATGAGCTTGGTCGTGTCAGGATCGGACGTAGTTTCGTTCAAGCAGTGGACATTTGAGGTTTGAAGTCGATCGAAGGTGCTCTCGCTGAGCCGAATCGGTGCCACCACTGGAGGTTTAGCATCGGTGAGACGCCGTCGGCGGCGGGGATGCAGATTTGCAGAGCCCGCAGTTGTGGAGGCGCCGTCAGCCAGCACGTGTTCGCGTCGTATCGGTCGCCGCTGAGTGGTATGAGCGGTGCCCACCACAGCGACAGTCGGGGCTACCGTGTGATGCCAGTTATGTCGGGTGACACTGGTCGATGCCGCAGCGGTGTGCAGGAAACTCATCGATGTCGCAACCTGTTCCGGTGTCGTGCGGCAGGAGCGGGCAGGTGAGGTCGGACGTGAGGTTCTGGAACATGACCGGTTCGGTGGCGGAATGGTGGCGTTCCCATAGCAGGATGCCCGCGCCGATAAGGGCGAGCAGCATTACCGCCCCCACCCAGCGTGCCCGCGATCGGCCATTCCGCTGTTGCGGTGGCACCGGGAGCGGCGGCGATTGCGGTAGGTGTTCGCGCCGGTACTGCGGGGGTACCGGTGGCGGTCGATGCATCGGTGCGAGCGGCGTGATCGTGGGCGGCGAGGGTGTTTGGCTCAGGTGTTCCCGGCGAAATCGGGCCGGTACCGGCGGGGGCGGCGACGAGGTTGTGACG